>CATZIG010000070.1 GCA_958419975.1 uncultured Collinsella sp. | reverse complement strand
CAGGCCCTTGAGCTTCTCGGCCTGATCGTTGGGATCGATGTTGGAGATGTAGCGGCAGTCGATACCGGCGTCGGCATAGGGACGCAGGGCCTCGTAGGCCATGACCGGGCCCAGATCGGAGCCGCCGATGCCGATGGACACCAGGTGCTCGATCTTCTTGCCGGTAACGCCCTTCCACTCACCGGAGCGCACGCGCTCGGCGAAGGCATACATGCGATCGAGGACCTGGTGCACGTCGGCGACGACGTCCTGGCCGTCGACGATGAGCTGGCCCTTCTCGCTTGCCGGGCGGCGCAGCGCGGTGTGCAGGACAGCGCGGTCCTCGGTGGTGTTGATGTGCTCGCCAGAGAACATGGCGTCGCGGCGCTCCTCG
Source organism: uncultured Collinsella sp. (assembly GCA_958419975.1). Lineage (GTDB taxonomy): Bacteria > Actinomycetota > Coriobacteriia > Coriobacteriales > Coriobacteriaceae > Collinsella. The sequence continues at coordinate 8,716 of CATZIG010000070.1, read as the reverse complement.
AGCTTCACCTCGCGAGCAAGATCGCACAGCAGCTTGACGGTCTCATCGGTCACCAGGTTCTTCGACAGATCGAAGTGCAGGTCACCGGCGTCAAAGCTCAGCTTGTTCACGCGGTCGGCGTCAGCAGCGAACCAGGCCTTGAGGTCGATACCTTCGGCCTCGAGCTTCTCCTGATGGGCCTCGAGTGCCTTCCAAGCGGCAGTCGACGTAGCATCGATAGGTGCGGCAACAGTTGCCATAGAGTCCTCCTCAGCATACGGGCGCACGCCTCCATGCGCCCGGACATTCAGATGCCACTATTCTAGCGCAGGTCAAGACTACAATCAGCGAGCGTTGCCAATCGGCCCCCAAACGGCAACCGATCAAAAAGAGACAGGCTTATTTTGGCAGGTCAAACGCTTTACCAACCAAAAATAACCCATCCCTTTATGGCAAATATTAGGCCACGGCGCAGACGCTACCGAGCAACTCACGCAGAGGAGACCCGATGCCCTCCAGCAGTTCGGGCGCGATAATGGCAAAAACGGGAACCTCGCCGGTGCCCACGACAGCAGGCACCTTGCCCTCCGAGACAATGCATCCATAAGGGACAAAACCATCTTCGCCGGCATCGAGCGCCGCCATGCGACGCGCGAGTTCGCGCGCAAAGCCGGCAGCATCGGCATCGCCAATCGCCAGGACAAAGTCCACGCCTTCGTCGGTCGCCAGGGCCACGGCTTCGTCGACCAGTTCGTCTCCCCCGTCGCCCTCAAACGAGCCGCAGCGGAAAAGCACACGCTCGAGTAGGGCTCGAGCGAGCGAACCAAGTGCCGCCGAGACAAGCTCATCGCGCGTATGCTTGTCACCGCCCAACACGACCAGTGCCTTGGTGCCAGCGTAGTGGGCAACCAATCGCCCGCACCAGCGAGCCACATCCCCATCCGCAACCAAGCGCGTCGGCATACCAAACCCATAATTGACCATCTTTCCCACAACCCTTCCGTGCGCATAGGCGGTATCAATCGTTAGGCTCATGCTACGAAGCAAGGTTTTCCGAGCTGTTTCGCACTCTTTAGAGCTGCGTTAAAACCCGATGCAGTTGCACGACTATACCTGGCAAAAAGGAACAGGTTTTGACGATGTCCGGACGAGCGGGTATTATCGAACAGATATTCGATAAGAACATGTGTTTGATGGAGGGACACGGATGGCGCACGAGCAGCACACCTATATCTGCATCGACCTCAAGACGTTTTATGCCAGCGTCGAGTGCGTCGACCGTGGGCTCGATCCGCTCACCACCAACCTAGTCGTTGCCGACGAATCGCGCGGACGCACGACCATCTGCCTCGCCATCACGCAGGCCATGAAGGACTTAGGTATTCACAACCGCTGCCGCCTATTCGAGATTCCCGACGGCATCGACTACATCAAGGCCGTACCGCGCATGCAGCACTACATGGAGGTGTCGGCGCAGATCTACGGTATCTACCTGGAATACGTCAGTCCGCAAGACGTTCACGTCTACTCAATTGACGAGTGCTTTATCGACGTGACACCCTATCTGGACCTCTATCACACCGACGCGGAAGGCTTCGCCTGCATGTTGCGCGACGAGGTCCTGGCGCGCACCGGCATCACGGCGACGGTCGGCATCGGCCCCAACCTATTCCAGGCCAAAGTTGCACTCGATATCACCGCCAAGCACGTACCCAGCCGCATCGGCATACTCGACGATGAGACCTTTCGCAAGGAAATCTGGCCCCATCGTCCCATCACCGATATCTGGGGCATCGGCCCCGGCGTGGCAGCACGACTCGAAAAATACGGCGTCTACGATCTGATGGGCGTCGCGGCGCTCGACGAAAACCTGCTTTACGACGAGCTCGGCGTCAATGCCGAGTATCTCATCGACCACGCCTTCGGACGCGAGCCGACAACCATCGCCGATATCCAAGCCTATCGCCCGCAAGCAACTTCGACCACCACAGGACAGGTGCTCTCGAAGGGCTATGCCTACGAGCAGGCCTACACCGTCTTGCGCGAGATGGTCGACAACGCCGTGTTGGACTTGATCGATAAGCACGTGGTCTGCGACAGCATCTCGCTCTTTGTGGGCTACGCGAGCGAGCGCGCCGACATACGCAGGCTTGATGCCAGCGGTACTGCACAATATGTGGACGGATGCGGACACCTGCGCTCGAGTACGTCGAGCATCGAACCCACCGCAACCGCCGGCCCCGAGCTCGCGCCCCGTGCTCCCAAGCCCGTCCAGCGCGATGACGAACGGCGCCGCCTGGTGCGCGAAGCGCAGGCAATCGATGGCATCTTTGTGGGAGAGCATGGTGGCAAACCGCGTGGTGGCTATGCCGCGCTCTTTGCGCACTCCAACGCCTCGCGCAAGCTGCCCGAGCGTACCAATTCGTTTAAGAAGATCATGGGCTATTTCGATGAGCTCTGGGCGCAGACTGTCGATCCCAAACGACCGGTCAAGCGCATCAACCTGGGCTTTAGCAATCTTGTGCCCGAGGAATTTGCCACCATCGATCTGTTCAGCGATATCGAGACCGATGAGCGCGAGCGCGACCTGGCACGCGCCGTCCTGGCCGTGAAAGGCAAGTACGGCAAGAACGCGCTCGTCAAGGGATTAAGCTTTACCGCCGGCGCCACCGCGCGCGAGCGCAACGATCAAGTTGGAGGACACCGTGCCTAAACCCAAACAACAGCCCATGCGCCCGCCGACCGCCTTCGAGCGCCTGGCGGACCCCGAGGGCAGACGCCGCGCAGCCGACCCCAACCTCACTGCCAACGGTGCCGTGCGCGCCAACCGCGCCGCACAGTTTATGCCCTTTGCCGCCCTCACGGGATACTACGAACTCGTGCGCAAGCAGGAAATCACCGTCGAGCAAAAACGTGAGCTCACGGAAGAAAAAGCCCTCGAGCTTTCACAAAAGCTCGAGGGCCTCAAACGCGGCGACTTGGTGCGCGTCACCTATTACGATACGTACGGCTATCGTAGCCGCACGGGCATTCTCGACGAAGCGTTACCCGCATTCAAGCTGCTCAAACTCAGGGATATCGCCATCAACTTCGACGATATCCAGGACATTGAGCTACGCGGACGAGCCTAGCGACGAGAACGCTTGCGCAAGACGAGAGCAATGCCAAGCACTGCGGCAGCTGCAACCAGCAATCCCAAGACCAGCGTGAGGGTCGAGTCGCCAGCGCGAGGCAGCGAGCCGTCCTTCGGAGTCTTCTTAGCGGTCGTCGTGACGGTGGTCGTGGTGCTGCTCGACTGGTCGTTGCCACCCGTCTGGCTGCCGCCAGGCTGATCGCCGCCACCCGGCTGCGAAGGATCGGTGGGTTCCGTCGGATCCGGAGTACCGGGATCAACCGGATTCTCCGAATTCTCCTTGCGCTGGATCCAGACCTGGCAACCATAGAACGGGTTGGCGGTACCAAGGCACAGACCCTGGTTGGTCACCGCAAAGGTGCGCAGACCATGGTTATACGGATCGTTAAAGCCATTGGTCGTCAGCGTCGTAAAGTTCACGCCGTCCTCGGTCACATACATATCAAAGCCGCGCTCGGCATCGCGCAGGTAACACATGCACGTAAGGACACTCTGCAACTTCTTGAGGTTCTCCTCGCTCAGCAGCTTATCGAGCGCATCCTGAATATCGCTCGGCAGCTCGGTGCCATAGGCATCCTCGTACTGCTGCTTAAGGCTCTCATAGCTATCGAGCATGTCCTGATACTGGTCGGCAAAGGACTTGAAGTACGCGATCTCGCCATCGATCTTCTGGACATAAGCGGCGTCGTCCTCAAAGTCCTGGGACATCGTCGCGGCCTGATCGCAAAGACCGCCCGCGGCATCCTCCAGCGCATCGCTCAGATCGCCAAAGCCCTTAGCAACCTCGGTCTTCTCGTCATCGACATCGACGGCCTTGTTTGAATCATCAACCTCAGCAGCTTCGTTCGAATCATCGACCTCGACGGCCTCGTTTGAATCATCGTCCGCAAGCGTGTTCACGGGAACGATGGGGTCGTCAGGCGATTTCTTGTCGAGCAGGTGATTGAGCAGGTCCCTAAGGCGCTGAACCTGAGAGTCCCACTCCTCGGGCGTCATATCGATAATGTCGCCATTGGAGAACTGGCCGATCGGCTCAAGCAGGCTCGCGGTATCAAAGGTACCGATATACAGCTTGCCGTCGAACTTCTGCATGCGCCAAATGTACTGGTTCTCGTTTCGGCCAAAGCCCGAAGTCAGGCCGGAAATACCGCCCTCGGGGAACATGTCGGTGCGATCGCCAACGACGAGCTCCATGTTCTCGTCCTTGTCCATGCGATAGATGTTAACCGACTGCTCAAGATTGGCATTCACAAACGAGCAGTCAACGCCACCCATGCTGCTCTTGCCGCCCTCTTCGGTGTTGGATTTGTTGAACAGGATGCGCTCGAGGGCAATCTCCTCGTCGTTGTATTCACCGATATAGAGGTAGTCGTTGTAGACGATGAGGTTGGCAGCGCCAGAACGGGTACGGGCAGGATCGATGCCAAAGCAGTACTTTGCACCGTCCGTCTTCTGATCGCCGACAATGGGAGTCCACGAATAGCTGCCGTCGGCATTCTTGTCGCCACGGACCATGGCAAACGACTGCATGGAATTATCATCGGGAGCGTTCTCGGGCGTACCGGTGCAGATGGTCGCATAGAGATGGCCATTGTACGAGACCATATCCCAAATGGCGCCGCCGTAGATGCTGTCCTGATAGCGAATCGCCGGATAGCCAAACAGCGTCTCCGAGTTGGCAATCTCGGTGAAGCTGTCCTGGCCCTTCGAGGGGTCAGACGACGTCAGGATTGTCGACACAAAATTACCGTTCGCGTCTTTACCCACATTACTGAGGACGAGCTGGCCATCATGGACGCACATGCCGCGGATACCGGTAGAAATGCCCTGCTTGTAGGCAGCACCGTAATCCTGCATGCTCGAAAGGCCCTGATAGACAACTTTGTACTCATCCGTCTTAGGATCGATCTCGTATACAGCAGGCAGGCCGCCTTTGCCGTCATTGGTCCTGACGCTGCCGCAGAAATAGAGCTTACCCTTATAGCTCACGGCATTGCGGAACAAAGGAGCGACGCCGTTGAGCGATTCAGAGAGTAGCAGCTTGGTCTCACCGGTCTTGGTATTGATCTTGACCAAGATGCCGCCGCTGTCCTTGTCGGCCGTGCCGTCCTCCTTCTGCTGTCCATAGAAGAAGGTACCGTTAAACATGGCCTCCAGCGTCAGGCGCATGGTTTCGGACATAAAGGAATCGCCCAGCGTGCTGTTCATGAGCGTCAGCGTGTTGCCCATCGCCGCATAGCAGGTGCCCACATAAAGCCAGTCACCATAGCTCGCAGCCGCCCAAGTGTAGCTCTGGCCGCGATCGCCTTCGTTGTTGGCCGTATTACCATCGGCGCCCGGAACGGCAACGGCACCGTTACCCTGGTAGTCGACGAGGCCATCCGGCTGCGACGTTCCTACCGTAGGATGCGAGAGCTTCTCAAAGGAATACCCATTTCCCGCATTGTAGGTAACGGCACCCGATGCGGCTTCGGCGTGCGCCGGCAGCGGCGATACCAAGATAGCGGCAAGCGCTGCCACCAAGCCAAGTGTTCCCACTCGTCTCATAAGGTTATAGCCTCCCCTGTCCTAAAGCCCAGTTTTAGCATTCTTCATTTCTGTCCACGGTTAATTGCAATCTGAGCACAGCAATAATCAGTGTATAAATATACACCTGTAATTTTTTGGACGGGTTCATAGATGCTCGATTGGTAGCGAATTCCGCGCAAACCGTCACCAAACTCCACTTTTGCCGCATCTAAAGGTTATTTTTGCGCAAATTTTTGGATGCCGATAGTCACAATGGGCAGGAGGCTGGTACCCACCGGAGAGGGCAACGCCTACATTTTCATAACGTAATAGCCCGCACCCCTCACTGCCGTCTCGAGTGTGTCGCGATCAACCGGGCGCTTCGAGCGCACGCGTGCCGTGTGGTCCGCGTACGTTACCGTAGCCCACACGCCATCAAGCGCATTGAGGGCATTCGTCACATTCCGGGCGCAGCCGTCGCAACTCATGCCGCCGATAAGGAGTTCCTCACGATAGGGGTAGTGGGACTCGTCGGTGTCTGCCACCACAACCTTTTTGGCCTTCTTGCCGCTCGCACCATCGCTGCAGCAACTCTTCCCGTGTGTCGAAGCGGCAATGCGACGCAGTCCAAAAAACATGCCGACGGCAATGACGGTCAGCACGATGAGATTCGCAGGGTTGAGCAAGTCACTCATGCGTTCCCCTTTCAGTAGCACTATCTAGATACCCCCATGGGGTGTCCCCATCTTAACCCAAAATCATGTCCGTTCGGTCAATTAGTTTTCCTCTTCAAACTTTTTTGTTGACCATGGCTTACTTTCGTGTATAAGTTTTCCTAGGCTAACAGTTTAGATCCGTAAGGAGCGACGTGACTCGAACCATAGACATCCCAACGTTTCAGGCAGCAGTCGTGCGCAACTGCTCCCCCACGCTCGCGGGCATCAAGCCGGCATCGCTCTTTACCTATCCAGGCACCTACGCCCACGGGGACGGCTCGACCGCAACAGAAACCATCGCAGAACGCCGAGCACGCCTGCTCAACGTTATCGCCCAGTGCAACCGCGAGCTTGACCCGCTTGGCATCCACCTGAGTGTTTTGGTCTGGCGGCCCTGCGGAGCGCTCGTGTACGTGTACCGAGCCAAAAGCCTCACCACCTATTTCGCGGACCCTCGCGCCAAAACGGCGCTCGCCTCGGAAGGCTACGACACGAGAGACCTTTCGACATGCCTTGTGCATTTGGCATCACGCATCACGCTCGCGAGTAATAACGTCGCGGAATGCGCCTGTAGCCAGACTCGATGCGCACTACCCCAGCAAGCTAGCTGCAGCAACGACTGCACCTGCGAGTTTCCGCACGAAATAGGCTACTTCCTAGGATATCCCTACGACGACGTGCACGAGTTTATCGTCCAGCGCGGCGAGAACTATAAGGTCTTTGGGGCCTGGAAGGTCTACGCAAATGTCGAGCAGGCACTTGCGACGTTTGATGCCTACCGCGCCTGCACCCAATACTTCACCTTTGTCTATCAGCAGGGCTACAGCTTGGCGCAACTTGCCCAGGCAACCCGATAGAACATAGAAGCCGTGGCAACCTGCCGCACAACTGAAAGGACTCAACATGAGCAAGATCGCCGTCGTCTACTGGAGCGGCACGGGCAACACCGAGGCCATGGCAAACCTCGTTGCCGAAGGTGCAACCGATGCCGGCGCCGAGGCAGAGGTCATCTCCTGCGCCGACTTCTCCGCAGACAAGGCCGCTGGCTATGACGCTATCGCCTTCGGCTGCCCCGCCATGGGTTCCGAGGAGCTTGAATATGATGAGTTCCAGCCCATGTGGGATGAGGTCAAGGAGACCCTCGGCGACAAGAAGGTCGTCCTCTTTGGCTCTTATTCGTGGGCCGAGGGCGAATGGATGGACAACTGGAAGGCGGACGCCGACGAGGAGGGCGTCAACGTCGTCGATTCCGTCATCTGCTACGACGCCCCCGATGATGAGAGCGAAGCGGCCTGCCGCGCCCTTGGAGCCGAGCTCGCCTAGCGGCAATGAGCTCCGCCCGCAACGCGCATTGCAACAAAACACATTCGCGTCCCAACAAAAACGGGAGCCGGATCACATCCGGCTCCCGTTTTCTGCTATGTCAGTCATATAAAGCGGCTACGAGATATTGCCCAAGAACGCCTTGGTGCGCTCGCTCTTGGGGTGGTCGAAGACCTCGCTCGGCGTACCCTCTTCCACAATGACGCCGCCGTCCATAAAGACGACGCGGTCGGCGACATCGCGGGCAAAGCCCATCTCGTGCGTCACGACGATCATGGTCATACCGTCGTGCGCCAGGTCGCGCATGACGCCCAGAACGTCGCGCACGAGCTCAGGGTCGAGCGCCGAGGTGGCCTCGTCAAAGAGCATCACGTGCGGGTTCATCGACAGGGCGCGGGCGATGGCCACGCGCTGCTGCTGGCCGCCCGAGAGCTGGCTCGGCATAAAGTCGATGCGCTCGGCCAGGCCGACCTTGGTCAGCTCCTCGACGGCGATCTTCTCGGCCTCTTCCTTGCTGCGCTTGAGCACCTTTTGCTGCGCAAGCATGACGTTCTTTTTGACCGACAGGTGCGGGAACAGGTTGAACTGCTGAAACACCATGCCCAGGTGCGTGCGCACTTTGTTGAGGTCGACGCCCTTGGCACACACATCCACGCCCTCGACGACAATCGAGCCGCTCGTGGGATGCTCCAGGCGATTGATGCAGCGAAGCATCGCCGACTTGCCCGAGCCTGAGGGGCCCAAGACCACAACGACCTCACCCTTGTGCACATCCAGATCGATATCGCGCAGGACCACGTTGTCCCCAAAGGCCTTCTGGAGGTTCTTGATGCTGACGACGACCTCGTTCGAGTTATTGGTTTCGCTCATGATAGGACCTCCTTACAGACCGGCGATGTGATCGGCGGGCGTCGCGACAACCTGTCCGGCGCTCTTGGCGGGACGCTTCTTCTTGGTCTCGGCCGTGCCCAAAAGCCTCGCCTCAAGACCGCTCACCAAGCGAGCGAGCGGCAGGGTGATGACCAGATAGAACAGGGCGGCAACCACGTACGGTGTA
>CATZIG010000069.1 GCA_958419975.1 uncultured Collinsella sp. | reverse complement strand
AACTCAAAATTTACCTTTGAGAACTTTGTCTACGGCCCCGAGAACAGCCATGCCTATCGCTCGGCACTCAAGTTTGCCGCCCTCGCGGACGAGCGCGGCACATGCACATCCCTGTTCATCTATGGCAAATCGGGGCTGGGCAAGACCCATCTGCTGCTCGCCATCAAAAACGAGCTCGCCGAGAAGTCGCCCGAGATCAAGGTCAAGTATGCCAACTCCCAGGCATATCTGGACGACCTGATGACCGAGTTCGACCGTCAAAAGAAGAGCAACGCCCCCATCATGCAGGCGTACCACGGCGTGGACGTGCTCATCATCGATGACATCCAAAACATCATCGGCAAGCGCGCGAGTGTGGACTACTTTTTCCAGCTCATGGACGAGTTCATCCGCAACAACAAGAAGGTCGTCATCGCGGCAGACCGCGCCCCCAAGGACCTGAGCATGGACGAGCGTCTGACCAGCCGCTTCAACGCCGGAATGCTCTGCCTGGTCGCAGAGCCCAGCTACGAGATGAAATACAAGATCTTGCAGCGCTATTACGAGAACACCATCGTCGCCGCTCCCGAGGCGGGCGACGACTCACTGCTGGCGGCCTATGGGGGCGACGGCGGGCACCTGACCGACGAGCACTTTAAACACATGGCCGAGGTCTCGGGCACCAACATCCGCGAACTCGAGAGCTTTTGCGAGCGCTGCGCCGGCGAGGCGGGCGACCGCGAGCGCGAGGGCGGAGAGCTCACCTTTGACGATATCGACGCCATCGCCAGCCAGTACTTCGACACATCGGCCAAAAAGATCAACGTCCAGACGGTTCAGTCCGTCATCGAAGAGCAGTACGGCGTGACACACGAGGAGCTCATCGGCCCGCGTCGCAACGCCAATATCGCCAAAGCACGCCATATCGCTATCTACCTGGCCATCGAGATGTGCGAAATGACGACCACGGCGGTGGGCGCCGAATTTGGCAACCGCAACCACTCGACCGTCAGCACGAGCTACAAAAAGGTCCAGAAGATGATCCAGGAAGACCGCACCGTCACCGAAGACCTCAAGTCGCTGCGCGATAAAATTACACTGCGCTCGTAGGGAAATAGAGACACCTGTTGAAAACTTGTCGAAACCACGGGCATAAGGTGTCTAAAACCCAACCCGCGGTGATGAAAAGTTTTGCGCAGGTTTTGAACGTGGAAAACCACCCCTGTTGCACACAGGCTGCTGTCGATTCTCTTTCTGGGTCTGACCTGCGTCTTTGGGAGTAATCAACAGTTTCGTCAGTGCTATTACTATTATTAAGATATTTATATCTATAGAAAGGTATTAAAAGATGAAGTTCACCGTCAGCCAGAGCTCGCTTACACAAGCCATCGGCGTCGTTATGAAGGGTGTCGCTTCGGCATCCACCCTTCCCATCCTGTCGGGCGTGCTCGTCAAGGCCCAAGACGGCATCTTGGAATTCCAGACCTCTAACTACACCATCTCGATCCGTCATCGCATCGCGGCGCATGTCGAAGAAGAGGGCGAGATGGTTATCCCCTGTAAGATGCTCTCCAATATCACCAAGACCCTCCCCGATGCCCCGGTCACCTTTGAGCTGTCCGAGCGCCAGGTGCTGATTGGTTGCGAGAAGAGCTCTTTCCGCCTGAACACGCTTGATGCTAATGACTTCCCCGAGTTTCCGGCCTATGCCATCGAGAGCGCCGTGGAACTGCCGACCGATATCTTGTCCGAGATGGTCGGCCGCGTGTGGCGCGTCACCTCGACCGACAAGGCCCGCCCCATCCTGGGTGGCGTGCACATGAAGGTCGAGAACAACACCGTGCGCCTGGTGGCGACCGATTCCTTCCGTTTGGCCGTGTGCGATACGCAGGTCGAGACCTCGACCCTCGAAGGCTCCTTTGAGCTCAACGTTCCGGCTGACGCCTTTAACGACGCACTGAACATCATGGACAGCCAGGCGACCATCATGATCGGGGCTACCGACACCCAGGTCGTCTTCGAGGCCGGCAACACCACCTACGTGTCGCGCCGCATCGAGGGCGTGTACCCCAACTACAAGCAGCTCATCCCCGATTCGTGCGTGACGAGCGTCAAGATCGACGTCGCCGCCTTTAACGCCGCCCTCAAGCGCGTGGCCGTTATCGCGAGCGCCAACCCCGCCGTCAAGTTCGAGATCGATGTCGAGAACGGGCAGATGGGCCTGTCCTCCATTTCCAATGACCAGGACCTTGCGCAGGAGACGATCGATGTCGAGGCCGAGGGCGAGTCGGGCACCATCGCCTTCAACTACCACTACATCTTCGGCTGCCTCAATGCCCTATCCAAGGAGAAGGAGATCACGCTGGAGCTCAAGAGCTACTCGCAGGCGGGCATCTTCAAGTCCTACGACAAGATCAACTACCTGTACCTGGTCATGCCGGTCCGCATCTAGCGTTGCGCCATGACCATGTTCGCCCGCGATCTTTCCGTCGCGCACTACCGCAGCTTCGATAGCTATCGCCTTGCCCTAGACGACGGCGTGACGATACTTGCGGGACCCAACGCGGCGGGAAAGACCAATCTCATAGAGGCGCTGCAGCTGCTGACGAGCGGCGCCTCGTTTAGGCATCCGACCGCAGCCGAGCTCGTTCATGACGGCGTGGGCTCGTGCAGGGTCGAGCTGAGGCTCGAGGGCGACGGCCGCGTGCTTGATATGGGATTGAGCGCGGAGGACGGTAAGCGCTCGTTTAGCCGCAACGGCAAGAGATGCTCTGCCGCCGGTGTGCGCGGGGTTCTGCCGAGCGTGCTGTTTTGCCCCGACCATCTGGACATGGTTAAGCGGGGCGCCAGTGTGCGCCGCGCCGCCCTCGATGACTTTGGCATGCAACTGAGCGCACGCTATGCCGATCTTGCGAGCGCCTATGGGCGCTGCGTGACCCAGCGCAACGCCTTGCTCAAGGAGACCTGGTGCTGCCGTGAGATGCTCGGCGCGTGGAACGATTCGATTGCCCGCGCGGGCGCGGCTCTGCTCGTGCACCGGTTGGCCCTGCTCGACCGGCTGGCGGGCCATGTGCGTACTGCCTACGGGCAAGTGGCGTCCGGTGAAGCCGCCAACGTGTCCTATGCGTCCACGCTGGGGGATTTGCCCCAGGTCGAGGATCGCGAAGAGCTGAAGGGCTGGGCGTACGAGCGCATGCTGGCCGCCCTTGATGAGCACGCCGGCGAGGAAATTCGCCGCGGCGTGACGTTGGTGGGGCCGCATCGCGACGAGATTGAATTTACCGTGGCGGGTCGCTCCGCTCGTTCATTTGCCAGCCAAGGACAGCAGCGAACGTTGGTACTGTCCTGGAAGGTGGCCGAGGTGGCCGTGGCTCGCGATGTTCTGGGTACTGCTCCGCTGTTGCTTCTGGACGACGTGATGAGCGAGCTCGACGGCGAGCGCCGCGGTGCTTTTCTGCGGCTGATCGGCGATGATATCCAAACGGTCATAACCACGACCAACCTGGGATACTTTACCGATGACCTGCTTGATCGAGCCAAGGTGGTGAGCATGGGTGAGACGTGCTAATTACGAGCGCGAGAGCGAGACGGTCGCCTTCAGTGGGTTTTTGAACGCAGAGCGCCAGCGCATCCTGGCGTCGGTGACGCCTGAGCGCCGTGCGCAGATGGAGGCTGCCGAGGAGTCGCGCGCGGTCTATCGCGCGTGGAACGCGGTGTGCTCGGGCACGCGCGAGGGGCGGCATGTGACGGGTCTGCGCTACCTGCCCGAGTCCAATGAGCTGCTGGTATATCTCGATTCGCCCTCGTGGACGCAGGAAATGACGCTGTTGCGTGAGATCATCCGCGCGCGCATGGAGCGCGCCGGTGCGCATGTGGACGGCCTGGTGTTCAAAACCACCGCACCCGGTCACACGCCGCCCGCCGCCAAGGAGCGCCTGCGCCCGGCGACGACCGAGCGCCCGCCGGCCCCGCACGCCGACCTAAGTGAGGCCGAGCGCACCGAGATTGAGCGCCAAGTGGCACCCATCGAAGACCAAAAACTGCGCGAGGCCCTCGAGAATGCCATGAGAGCCAGTGCCGAGTGGGCCAAGGGCGTGCAAAGCAAAAAAGAGCCTTAAATCGCATCTGGTGGCCTTGTAGAGCCAAATACCCTCGTTCCCGAGGGTATTTTTTTACGATAAACTAGTAAGGCTGTACACATTTTCTTGACTGAAGGAGGACGTGTGGCAAACGAAAACGATTACGATGGCGGCGAGATTAAGATTCTCGAAGGTCTCGAGGCCGTTCGTAAGCGCCCGGGCATGTATATCGGCTCGACGAGCGCCAGCGGTCTGCATCACCTGGTGTGGGAGATCGTTGACAACTCCGTCGACGAGGCCATGGCCGGTTTCTGCACCGAGATCCAGGTGACGGTCCACGCCGACAACTCCATCACGGTCGTCGACAACGGGCGCGGCATCCCCGTCGACGAGCACCCTGTTAAAAAGATCCCGACGCTCGAGGTCGTCATGACGATCTTGCACGCCGGCGGTAAGTTCGATAACTCGGCCTATAAGGTCTCGGGCGGCCTGCACGGCGTGGGCATCTCCGTCGTCAACGCACTGTCCAAGCGCGTGGTCGTTCAGGTTCGTCGCGATGGCAACACCTACGAGATGGAGTTCTCGCGCGGCAAGACCGTCAAGAAGATGGAGGTCGTGGGCATCTCGGATTCGACGGGCACCACCGTCACCTTCTGGCCCGACGATGAGATCTTCGAGACCTGCATCTACGATTTCGATACGCTGCATAACCGTCTGCAGGAGACGGCGTTCCTCAATAAGAATCTCAAAATCGTGCTGACCGACGAGCGCGAAGCGACTCCCCACGTGGAGGAGTTTTGCTACGAGGGCGGCATCATCGACTTCGTCAAGTTCCTCAACGAGGGCAAGGACGTTCCCGAGGCCTTTAAGGAGCCCATCTACATCGAGGGCAAATCGGACCCGGACGCGCCTGTGGCCAAGATGGGCGAGGTCGAGGTTTCCCTGCAGTGGAATAGCGGCTACGGCGAGAACGTCATGTCGTTTGCCAACGACATCTACACCCCCGAAGGCGGCATGCACCTTGAGGGCTTCCGTACCGCGCTCACCCGCGTGATCAACGATTACGCGCGCAAGCAGAACCTGCTCAAGGAAAAAGACGCCAACCTGACCGGCGACGATGTGCGCGAGGGCCTTTCGGCCGTTATCTCGGTCAAGCTGCCCGATCCGCAGTTTGAGGGCCAGACCAAGGCAAAGCTCGGCAGCTCCTATATGCGAGCGCTCACGCTCAAGATTGTGACCGACGGTCTTGTCGATTACCTCGAGGAGCATCCCAAGCCCGCTCGCGAGATCGTCAAGAAGGCGCAGCAGGCCTGCAAGGCGCGCAATGCCGCCCGCAAGGCGCGCGAGGCGACCCGCCGCAAGAGCCTGCTCGAGACGGCGTCCCTGCCCGGTAAGCTCGCTGACTGCTCGGTGCGCGATGCCGAGCTGACCGAGCTCTTCATCGTAGAGGGCGACTCGGCAGGCGGTTCGGCCAAGGACGGCCGTCGCCGAGACATCCAGGCGATTCTGCCCCTGCGCGGCAAGATTTTGAACGTCGAACGCGTTGGTGACCATCGCGCGTTCTCGAGTGACACCATTCAGTCGCTGATTACCGCGATCGGCTGCGGCGTCACGACGAGTGCCGGCGACGGCGGCGACTTCGATATCACCAAGGCGCGCTACCACAAGATCATCATCATGACCGATGCAGACGTCGACGGTGCGCATATCCGCATTCTGCTGCTGACGTTCTTCTACAAGTACATGCGTCCGCTGATCGATGCCGGCTACGTCTATGTTGCCTGCCCGCCCATCTTTGGCATTAAGGTGCGCAACAAGATCCACTACGTGTATCCCAACGGCCGCCAGCCCGAAGACGAGATCCTGCGCGACACCATCCAGAGACTGGGCCTGAACCCCGACGATAACGACGAGGACGGCAAGGCCAAGGACGGCAAGATCACCAAAAAGCGCAAGGGCTATACCGTCCAGCGCTACAAGGGCCTGGGCGAGATGGACCCCAAGCAGCTTGCCTCGACGACGATGGACCCCAAGACCCGCATCCTGCAGCGTGTGTCGATCGAGGACGCCGTGGTGGCGGACCGCGCCGTGCGCGAGCTGATGGGTTCCGAGGTCGGCTATCGCCGCGAGTACATTGAAAAACATGCGCATGACGCGCGTTTCCTTGATGCTTAAGAGGAGGTAACGTGGCAGACGATATCAACAATAACGAGGGTATGGGCGAGGCCGGCGACGCCGGCATGCCCGATGATCTGAAGCGCCTGCTTGCCCGTGCTGAGCAGGGCGAGGACGGCGACCCGGACGCCTATAACCCCGATGCCGATGATGATGAGGAAGAAGACGACGCCGAGCTCGAGGAGAGCTTTGGCGAAGTCGACCGTGGCGCCTCGGCCGGCGAGGATATCAACGGCGGCCAGCTCCAGATTTCGGAGTTCGGTCGCGAGATGAAGCAGTCGTTCATTGAGTATTCGATGTCGGTTATCACAGCGCGCGCCCTGCCGGACGTGCGTGACGGCTTAAAGCCGGTGCACCGCCGCATCCTGTACGCGATGAACGAGAGCGGCATCTACCCCAACCGCCCGCACAAGAAGTCAGCTTGGACGGTCGGCGAAGTTATCGGTAAGTACCACCCGCATGGCGACTACGCGGTCTATGAGGCCATGGTCCGCCTGGCGCAGTGGTTCTCCATGCGCACGCCGCTCATCGACGGTCACGGCAACTTCGGTAACATCGACGGCGACGGCGCGGCGGCCATGCGTTACACCGAGAGCCGCCTGGCAAAGCCCGCCATGGAACTGTTGCGTGACTTGCAGAAGGATACCGTCGACTGGCAACCCAACTACGACGAATCGCTCGCCGAGCCCGTGGCGCTGCCTGCGCGCTTCCCCAACCTGCTGGTCAACGGCAGCCAGGGCATCGCCGTCGGCATGGCCACCAACATCGCTCCGCATAACCTCACCGAGGCGATCGAGGCCACCTGCTACCTGATCGACAACCCCGACGCCACCGTCGACGAGCTCATGCAGATCATGCCCGGTCCGGACTTCCCCACCGGCGCCATCATCATGGGCAGCGCCGGCATTAAACAGAGCTACGAGACCGGCCGCGGCTCCATTACCGTGCGTGCCAAGGCACATGTGGAGTCCACCAAGACCGGCCGCAGCCGCCTGGTCTTTACCGAGATTCCCTACATGGTCAACAAGGGCACCCTGCAGGAGAAGATCGCCCAGCTCGTCAACGATAAGCGCATCGAGGGCATCTCGGATATGCGCGATGAGTCCAACCAGAAGGGCATCCGTCTGGTCATCGAGCTCAAGAAGGGCGTCATTCCTCAGGTCGTGCTCAACAACCTGTATAAGTACACCTCGCTGCAGACGACCTTTGGCGCCAACAACCTGGCGCTCGTCAACGGCGTTCCCAAATGCCTGAGCCTGCGCGAGATGTTGCAGCACTACATCGACCACCAGGTCGACGTCGTCACTCGCCGCACCCGTTTTGACCTTAAGAAGGCCCAGGCCCGCGCGCATATCCTCGAGGGCTACCTGATGGCCCTCGACCATATCGACGAGGTCATCAGCATTATCCGCTCCTCGCAGACCGACTCCGAGGCCAGCAGCCGCTTGATCGAGCGCTTTAGCTTTACGCCCGAGCAGACCACGGCCATCCTCGAGATGAAGCTGCGCCGCCTGACCGGCCTGGAGCGCGACAAAATTCAGGAAGAGCTGGACGGTCTGCGCCGCGCCATCGCCTACTACGAGGACCTGCTGGCGCACGAGGAGAAGATCCTGGGCGTCATCAAGGAAGAGATGCGCGAGATCTCCAAGAAGTTTGGCGACAAGCGCCGCACCGAGATCAGCCAGGTCGAGAAGGACCTGGATGTCGAGGACCTCATCGCCGACGAGGATATGGTCGTGACCATCACCCACACCGGCTATGTCAAGCGCATTCCGGTGGCTGCCTACCGTGCCCAGAAGCGCGGTGGCAAGGGCGTGTCGGGCGTCAACCTCAAAGAGGACGACGTCATCGACGAGATGTTCATCGCGTCCACGCACGAGTACGTGCTGTTCTTCTCGAGCAAGGGCAAGGTCTATCGCCTGAAGGTGCACGAGCTGCCGGTGGGTACGCGCCAGGCGCGCGGTACCGCGATCGTCAACCTGCTTCCCTTCGAGGAGGGCGAGAAGATCGCGAGCGTCATCAGCTGCCGCGAGTTCCCGGCCGACGAGTACCTGATGTTTGCCACCAAGAGCGGCATGGTCAAGAAGACCGTGATGAGCGCATATGATCGCAGCCGTCGCGACGGCCTGATCGCTATCAACCTGCGTGACGACGACGCGCTGCTGAACGTGCGCCGCGTGCGCGAGGGCGACAAGATTATCCTAGCCACCACCGCGGGCAAGGCGATCATGTTCTCCGAGGAGCAGGTGCGCGCCACCGGCCGCGATACCAGCGGCGTTCGCGGTATCGGTCTGAAGGACGGCGTGAGCGTTCTGGGCATGGAAGTCACTAACGGCAACGGCGATCTGTTCGTCATTACCGAGCGCGGCTACGGCAAGCGCACGCCGGTCGCGGACTATCCGGAGCAGAATCGCGGCGGCCAGGGCGTCTACACCATCCAAATGACCGAGCGTAAGGGTAACCTCGCGGCCATGAAGACGGTGGGCCCGCAGCACGAGCTATTCATCGTGACGGAGGGCGCGACGGTCATTCGCGTCAAGACCGACGAGATCAGCCAGACTGGCCGCGCCACCCAGGGCGTCAAGATGATGACCGTCGACGACAACGACCGCATCTGCGCTGTCGCCCGCATGACGGCCGCCAAAGAGAAGCCCGAAGGCGAAGCCACAGAAAACGGCTCTGCCCCCGAAGAAACCCCTGTCGATCTAGGCGACGGCAACGACATGCCAGAAGATCTCCTAGACGAGTAAGAGGCCCTAGCTGGTAAAAAATATCAGACCCCATATATCGGCGGTCGGCGCACTGCGCGCCGACCGCTTTTTTGACAATCTTGGACCCGCGTTCGCCCCGGCCGCATGGCGGCACATGAAGTCGATCGCGAGTTCCGCACGAGCCGGAGAGCACTTAATGTGCTCTCCGTGCGAG
>CATZIG010000068.1 GCA_958419975.1 uncultured Collinsella sp. | reverse complement strand
CGACGCGGCGCTCGATGCCCTGCGCGAGAAGGCTTCGATGCCGACGTTTATCGCGGATGGTGCTCGCGGCCTGGCACTTGCTGCCCGCCGCGTGGCCGATGCCGCGCCGAGCATGCCGCGTCCGTCGCTCAGCCGTCGCCTTGCCGGTAAGCGCATGAGCCGTCCGGTACCGAGCGTGTCACTCAGTCGTCGTGACCTGCGCTTTTTCAATGCCTTCCCGCGTCTGCGCATCAATCGCTACGAAGGTGTCATTCGAGCAACTAATCTCCGCGACCGCGCCCACGAGCTGTTTCGGCGCTAGCCGGGATGGGCGCGCTCACGGCTCCCTTGCTCGCGTATTTCCCGTTCGTTTCGCGTCCGTTGCCGCGCCGTTTCCAAGATTGCGGCACCGTTTCCATTCGACAACGCAGCGTTTAACAACGCCGTATCTGGTCTACACCAGTTGCCCCTCGGCCGCATTATGGGCGCCGACAACGTTCACGCGATCAAGGGGGAGCGAATGTACGATACGGGATCGACAACGTTTATGCTCATCTGCACCATGCTCGTGTTTTTAATGACACCGGGTCTGGCGTTTTTCTATGGCGGCCTGTCCAGGCGCAAAAATGTCATCAACACCATGCTCATGTGCTTTGGCGCCATTGGCCTGGTCGGCGTGCTGTGGATTGTTGCCGGCTGGTCGCTGGCCTACGGCGGCGACGGTTCCAGCCCGTTTATTGGAGGCCTTGACCAGCTGCTGTGCTTGCCGGTGCTCAACCAGGTGCTGCAGGCGGCTGAGGGCACCGCGTCGGACGGTGCCGTCTACCCTCAGATCATCAACATCGCCTTCCAGATGGCATTTGCCATGATCACGGCCGCTATCGTCACGGGCAGCCTGGCCGGCCGCGTTAAGTTTGGTGCCATGGCGGCCTTCCTGGGCATTTGGCTGCTCGTGGTCTATGCGCCGCTCGCCCACATGGTCTGGGGCGGCGATGGCTCCTTTATCGGCGACATCATCGGCGCACTCGACTTTGCCGGCGGCGACGTGGTGCACATCTCGTCCGGTCTGACGGGCCTGATCCTCTGTTTGATACTCGGCCGTCGTCGCGGTTTTGGCATGGTGAGCTATCGCCCGCATAACGTGCCGTTTGTGGCGCTGGGCGCCGGCCTGCTTTGGTTTGGCTGGTTTGGCTTTAACGGCGGCAGCGAGTTTAAGGCCGACGCCGTGGCGGCGCTCGCCATCCTCAACACCGTGACGGCCAGCGCGGCGGGTATGGTCTCGTGGCTTGCCGTCGAGCGCGTGCACACCGGTCGCCCCACGCTGGTGGGCGCTAGCACCGGTCTGGTCGCGGGCCTCGTGGTGGTCACGCCGGGCGCGGGCTTTGTCGAGCCGTGGGCAGCGCTGGTCATGGGCCTGATCGTCTCTCCCGTCTGCTACCTGGCCATCAGCCATCTTAAGACCAAGTTCGGCTACGACGACGCGCTCGACGCGTTTGGCTGCCACGGTATCGGCGGCATCTTGGGCGGCGTGCTCACGGGCCTGTTCTGCGTGCCGCAGCTTTCGTGGACCGGTAAGGGTGGCCTGTTCTACACGGGCGATGTGTCGCTGCCGGTCTCGCAGATCCTGGGCATTGTGGTGACGGTCGCTATTGTGCTGGTGCTCGATTTGGTGATCGCCGCGGTGGTCAAGGCACTGTTCCACGGCAGCCTGCGCGTGGACGAGGCCGACGAGGCGCTGGGCCTGGATGCGAGTCAACACGGCGAGAGCGCATACCCCTCCTTCTCGGGACTCGATTAGCAGCTTCCCCAAGTACCGCACCTTGCCGTTCAATCGTCGCTCACGTACTTAAGTACGCTTCGCTCCTCTTTCACGGCAATCTGCGGCACTTGGGAAACCTGCTAAGACCAGTCAGTTGAATTTTTATGGTCTCTGAGGTTGGTTTGCGGCATTTGGAAAACCCGTGCCATGTGAAGGACAATTCATTTCTTTTATTGAAGAGAGGAATTCACTATGAAAAAGATCACGGCTATTGTGCGCCAGGAGAAGCTCGAGGTTCTTAAAGACGCGCTGTTTGCTGCTGATGTTCGCGGCATGACTATCAATCAGGTGCAGGGTTGCGGCGCACAGCATGGCTGGAAGGAATACGTGCGCGGCAACGAGCTGCTTGTCAACACGATCCCTAAGGTGCAGTTCACCCTTATTTGCGCCGATGAGCATGTCGACGGAATTGTCGACATCATCTGCAACGCCGCTCGCACCGGTGCCGTTGGAGACGGCAAGATTTGGGTCGAGCCGGTCGAGGAAGTTATCCGCATCCGTACCGGCGAACACGGCCCCGCCGCGGTGTAGGATCGACCACCTGTCATCCGCAACGTTAAAATGCTGCAATGAGGCACAAGACTTGCGTTGCGGATGGACGGATTATGGGTCGTAATAAATATCCCGAGGAGACGGTCGCGAAGATTCTCGACGCGGCGCTGGAGCTATTCTGCGCACAGGGTTATGAGGGGACGAGCATTCAAGATATCGTCGACCGCCTCGATGGCATGACCAAGGGTGCTATCTATCATCACTTTAAGAGCAAAGAAGAGATTTTCAACGCCGCATTTGATCGGGCAATGGCTCCGATTGTTGAGCGCCGCCGCGCGACACTCGGTGCTGGCAATATGACGGGAGCCCAAAAGCTCAAACGACTTTATGCGCCCGAGTCCGTCGTTCCGCAAATCGATCTATGGGCTCGCATGCATCCTGCGGCAGATCCGGTAAAAAGCTCGCGGCTGCTGGCGATGCAGTACCAAGGTTCGTTTGACGAGTCGGCCGATGGCTATCTCCTGCCAGTGATCGAGGAGGGCATCGCCGACGGCTCCATTGCGTGTGCATGCCCACGCGAAGCGGCGGAGGCGGTATCGTTGTTGGCGAATCTTTGGCTGTTGCCGCTGTTCCGTCCGCTCGAGCCCAAGGAGCGAATGCTCGCTCGCGCTCAATGTTTGGCGCAGATGGCTGCCGCGGTGGGACTTGATTTGGGGGAAGAAGTGCTTCAGACAACGGCGCAGATTTGGGACGTATGGGACCGCGCCGGGTGGTAATATAGATACTGACGGTATGTAATTGATTTGTAAGGGTAGCCACGGCTGCCCTTTTCAAGTCATTAAATACATACTAACGGTATGTATAGGGGATAGGCTTATGGCTGAAATGCGGAGGAGTAGTGTCTCGTTGGCGCAAAAAACAGTGCGATCTATCAGGCTTTTCGGTCTTCTTGTTGCACAGCTGTGTGCGTATTCAATGTTGTCAGCACTGTGCTTTGCGTGTCCGCTTTACTTATTCGATTGCAGCGGCTCGTCAACGTTATATGGCGCCGTCGCGGCGATAGCGTTCATACCGGGCGTGCTCGCGACTCCGGTTGGCGGGATTTTGGCGGATCGGGGAAGACATCGCGGGGTTCTTGTGGTACTCGGCATTGTTCTGATGGCTGCATCACTGCTGTTTATCCCCATGAAGCGTTCGCTGCCTCTTGCGGTTGTCGTGGCAGCAATGCTTTGCGTCCAATATGGCATCCAATCGCTGCTGAAACCGATGCTTCAAATTGAGGCGGTGTGCATGACGGGCCAAGAAAAGGTTGAGCGTGCCACTGCGTTGGTCTCGCAGATAATCATGATGAGCAATATCTTGGGGCCTGTAGTCGGGACGGCAGTCTATGGGTGCTTTGGTATCGATACTCTATGCGAAACCGCGGCGTTGACGTTTACGATTTCAGCCCTGCTGTTCGGGGGCGCACTCAAGCAAAATGCCTCATCTGAAACGATGGGAGACGGCGCGACTCGTACGACACGCCGAAACGATTTTCGGGAGTTGATTCGGTACCTGTCTCAAAACTCATCATTGCTCGTTGTGTTTTTGATTGCGGCTATTTTGAACCTTGCGTTAGTTGGGTTAACGATTGGTGCTCCCGTTATTGTTGCAAAGCATCTCGGAATGCAGTCATCCTTTGTTGGGATTATTGAGGTGGCTATGGGCTTAGGTGGTCTTGTCGGCAGTGGTTTGGTCGGTATTTGGCCGCATCGTTTTTCCTTCAAGGGCATATGTCAATATGTTGCGATGATCTGTTTAGGAGTCGTACCGATTATTGTCACGCTACTGTTCGGCACAGATGTATGGGTGTTCACCGTGTTTGCGGTTGGTTCGGCATGGGTCATGGTGTGGGCAGCCATTGCGTCGGTTGAAATCATCGCGTTTGTTCAACGGGCAGCGCCGACTGAGCTCTGCGGAAAAGTGCTTTCGGTCGTTTACATGGTCCTTTCCTGCGCAACACCTATCGGCCAATTGACGTACGGGGTTGCATATGATCGATGGACACCGGCGATTGTATTCGCAGGCATGCTGGCGGTGTTGACGTTGACGACGGTGCTGTTTTATCGGCTGAAAAGTCGCTTGTGGCGATTGTCTTAACGCACTGGGGCACCGTGAATTTGTGGAGGCGGTGGTACGCCGCGCCGGGACGGCATTGTTTGGGCACGCCTCTCCTTCGTCTACAATATCGTGCAGACGAAGGAGAGGCGTGCCCATGATCAAGATGTTTGCGAGTGACTTAGACGGAACGCTGCTGAACGCCCTGCACGAGGCAGACGGGACCATCCGCCGCGCCATTCGCGAGCTGACCGAGGCTGGCCTGCATGTGGTTCCCGCGACCGGGCGCTCGACGTTGCCAATCGGCGAGCATGGCTTTACGGGGCTGGCGCTTGACGCCTGCTGCTCCAATGGGTCCATCGTGCGCGACTGCCATGGCGAGGTGCTCAAGACCTGGACCATCGATCCGCAGGTTACCGAGGAGCTGCTCAAGGCATTCCCGGACATTTGCTTTGATTGCTCCACACCCGATGGCATGTTCTCGAGCGGTTCGTTCGAGATGCATCAGGCGGGCTTTAAAAAGGACAGCCCTATCAAGCGCATCGTGATGCGCGGCATGCGCGCGCGTGGCGGCTATCACGAGGAACAGTATTTCGACCAGTCGATCGGTGACATCCTTCGCCACGATGTGTGCAAGATCAACTGCCGCGTGACCTCGCCCGAGCTGGAGCGCGACCTTAAGGCATATTTGGCCGAGCGCTCGGACCGTGTAGTCAACGCGCCGTTTGACCCGGTGATGTTTGAGATCACGGACGCGGCGTGCAACAAGGGCGAGAGTGTGTCCTGGCTGGCGGGCTACTACGGCATTGCCGAGGACGAGGTCGCGGTCTACGGCGACGGCGGCAACGACATTGCCATGCTCAAACGCTTCCGCCACAGCTACGCGACCAAAAACGCAAGCGATGCCGCCAAGGCCGCCGCGAGCGCGACCATCGGCAGCTGCATGGTCCACGCCGTCCCCAAACACATGCTCGCCACCATGCACAAGCAAAACTCCCGCACCGTCATCGAATAATGTGACAAAGGGATAGCCCCTTTTTCATGAGAACCCTGCACCTTTGGCATGCGAACATATATTCGTATATATAATTAAGTTTTGATAGAATCGGTATCGTTGACGGCAGCTCCATGTGTCGGGCAGCGCCCTCCATCTGATGGGAGGTGATGCCCACGACCGATTTGGTCTCGTTCTTCACGGCGCTTGTCGGCCTTTCCGAGGCACTCAAGCAGCGTTCGAAGCGCAACAGAAGGGGTCGCCGCCGCTAAGGCGTTGACCCCCTAATGCAAACAACGGCGCTGCGCAGCTTTCCAGAACTTGGGCTGCCGTCGACACTATTCTACCCATGAATGACATTTTGGACAATCGGTAATGCCGCTCTAAAAGCCTGGCACAACCGGCACAACCTAGGCGGTCGCTGGATGTGACAAAGGGACTGCCCTTCGTCACATCCTAAATATTGCCTTTACGTGTTGATGCACACGGTGTGCAATAATACTCGCACTGTGCAATAGCGCACAGTCTGAGTAACAAGGAGGACGCTTGTCCCAGCTCGAGAAATGCGACCGCCGGTCCCTTCGCTCACAGCGTGCCCTTCGCCAGGCGCTTGCCAGCGAGCTTGCCGAAAGCGGCGACCTTTCGCGCATTAACGTCGCGTCGCTCACCGAGCGCGCTGGCCTTACGCGCCGCACGTTCTATTCGCACTACCGCGATATCCCCGACTTTATCAATCAAATCGAGGACGGCTTGCTGGCCGAGATCCGTGAGCGCATTGAGCTCATCACCGCAGCTCAGCTGCCCGATCTCTATCACAACATCGATGAGCTCGAGCCGGCACCCGGTTCGGTTGAGTTGCTGCGCTACCTTGCGGCCAACCGCGATTTAATCGGATCGCTGCTGGGCCCGGGCGGCGACCCCGCCTTTATTAAAAAGATCATCGATACCGCACGCGAGGCCGTGGTGCCGCGCGCACAGACGGGCATTTTGGGCTTGGCGCTGGGCACCTTCTTTGACTACTACGTCACCTATGTCGTGAGTGCCGAGGTCGGCATGATCCAGCGTTGGTTTGAGCGTGACCTTTCTGAATCGCCCGAGACCATGGCGCGCATTATGACGGTTATCGCCTTTGTGCGCCCCGGCGACCTGTATGGCCAACCCATCGATATCAACGTGCCGGAATACGGCATGAAGCTATTGAACCTGCAGCTCGAGGACGCGGTCGACACCACCGCAACCGTCGAGTCCAACAACTAAGAGGAGAGACAATGAGCAAACTCGTCGAGGGCATTAAAGACCGTGTGGTCGCTGCCGCACGCGAGTCCGCGCCCGCCGTGGTGGACGCCGCGCAGAAGGCCGCGACCGCGGCTGCCGAGAAAGTTGCCGAGGCAGTTGCCGATGCCAAGAACGTGGCAGGGGAGACGTCCGTCGTCAGCGAGCCCGCCACCGCCGCTGAGCCCGTAGCCGCCGCCCAGGCCCCCGAAGGCGCGATCTTCAACCCCGAGAACGCTCGCGGCAACCTGCACCTGGGCATCGACGTGGGCTCCACCACCGTTAAGCTCGCCGTGCTCAACGACGACAACCAGATTGTCTACGCCAAGTACCAGCGCCACCACACCGACGTCCGTGCCTGCGCCCGCGACCTGTTCGAGGGCGCTGCGACCGTGCTGCCGACGGCCCAAATGACCTGCGCCATTACCGGATCGGGCGGCCTGCTGCTGTCCCAGTGGCTCGACCTGGAGTTTGTCCAGGAGGTCATCGCCAGCAAGCGCGCCGTCGAGACCCTCATCCCGGCCACCGATGTTGCCATCGAGCTGGGCGGCGAGGACGCCAAGATCATCTACTTCGACAACGGCATCGAGCAGCGCATGAACGGCACCTGCGCCGGCGGCACGGGCGCGTTCATCGATCAGATGGCAACCCTGCTGCACACCGATGCCAGCGGCCTCAACGAGCTCGCGGCCAACGCCACCACCATCTATCCCATCGCCAGTCGCTGCGGCGTTTTTGCCAAGACTGACGTGCAGCCGCTGCTCAACGAGGGCGCCCGCCCCGAGGACGTGGCCGCCTCCATCTTCCAGGCTGTCGTGACCCAGACCATCTCGGGCCTGGCGTGCGGCCGTCCCATCCGCGGCAACGTCGCCTTCCTGGGCGGCCCGCTGCAGTACCTCTCCGAGCTGCGCCACCGCTTCTACCTCACGCTCAACCTGGACGAGGAGCACCGTATCGTGCCCCAAAACGCTCACCTGTTTGTGGCGAGCGGCGCCGCCATGGCGCACGAGTCCAATAAACTCAGCACGTTCCCGCAGCTCATCGAGGCAATCGATGCCCTAGGTGACACGCAGGGTGCCGAGGTCGAGCGCCTGGATCCGCTCTTTGCCACCGACGAGGACTTTGCCGAGTTCAAGACCCGCCACGACCAGGAAGTCGTCCCCAAGGGCAAGCTCGACGGCTACACCGGCCGCGTGTTTATCGGTATCGATGCCGGTTCCACCACCATGAAGGCCGCGCTCGTGGGCGAGGACGGTCAGCTGCTGCACACCTGGTACGGCAACAACAACGGCGACATCCTAGGCACGGCCAAGGTCATCATGGCCGATTTCTACAACCACATCCCCGCCGGCTGCACCATCGGCCACGTGACCACCACGGGCTACGGCGAGGCGCTGCTCATTGAGGCCCTCAAGGCCGACTCCGGCGAGATTGAGACCGTCGCGCACCTGCGCGGCGCCAAGGCATTCCTGCCCGGCGTCGAGTTTATCCTGGACATTGGCGGCCAGGACATGAAGTGCCTGCGCGTCAAGGACGGCGTCATCGAGCACATCATGCTCAACGAGGCCTGCTCGTCGGGTTGCGGTAGCTTTATCGAGAGCTTCGCCGTGTCTATGAACATGGACGTGCGCGCGTTCGCCGATGCCGCCATCCATGCTAAGGCCCCCGTCGACCTGGGCAGTCGCTGCACGGTCTTTATGAACTCGCGCGTCAAGCAGGCGCAAAAGGAAGGCGCCACGGTGGGCGACATCGCGGCCGGCCTGTCCTATTCCGTCATCAAGAATGCCCTGTTCAAGGTCATTAAGCTGCGCGACCCCAAAGAGATCGGCAGCCAGGTGATCGTCCAGGGTGGCACCTTTATGTCCGATGCCACGCTGCGCGCGTTTGAGCGGCTCACCGGCGTTCATGCCGTGCGTCCTGATATCGCCGGCTGCATGGGCGCCTATGGTGCTGCCCTGCTCGCCCGCGATCGCGCCGGCGCCGACGGCACCTCGACCATCCTCTCGGCCGAGGACATCGCGCACCTCACCGTGACGCAAAAACACGTCCGCTGCGGCCGTTGCTCCAACAACTGCCAGCTCACCGTCAACGATTTTGGCGGCGGCAGGCGCTTCATTACCGGCAACCGCTGCGAGAAGGGCGCCGGCCACAAAAAGCAGAAGACCGAGGCCCCCAACCTCTTCAAAAAGAAAAACGAGTTGCTGTTTAACCGCGAGGTGCTGAGTCCCGACGAGGCCCCGCGCGGCACCGTCGGCATCCCGCGCGCACTCAACATGTACGAGAACTACCCCTTCTGGCATGCGTTCTTTACGCGCCTGGGCTTTAGCGTGCAGCTGTCCGACCAGTCGAGCAAAAAGACCTACCAGGCGGGCATCGAGTCCATGCCGTCCGAGAGCGTGTGCTACCCGGCAAAGATGAGCCACGGCCATGTGATGAACCTTATCGACCGCGATGTCGACTTTATCTGGATGCCGTGCGTGCGCTGGGAGCGCAAGGAGGACCCGACCG
>CATZIG010000067.1 GCA_958419975.1 uncultured Collinsella sp. | reverse complement strand
GCGTCCGCAGATCGTCGTTGCCAACAAGTGCGATGCGCCGGGCACGGCCGACAAGATTGCCGACCTCAAGCGCGCAGCGCTCGACGATGGACATATGTTCTTTGCCGTGTCTGCCGTGACGGGCGCCGGACTCAATACGCTGATGCTTGCCGTGGGCGAGCAGGTGGCTAAGCTGCGCGCCGAGTTGGCTGTCTCGGATGAGCCGGTCGTTCTGCGCGACGATGAGTGGGAGCGCCGTCGCCTGCAGCGTGAGAAGCGTTTCCGCATTGTTCAGGAAGAGTCCGGTGCCTTCCGCGTGGTCGGTCGTGCCATTGAGCGTATGGTCATCCAGACCGACTGGGAAAACGAGGAAGCCGTCATTTACCTGCAGCATAAGTTTGCGCGTATGGGTGTTGACGACGCGCTCGAGAAGGCCGGTTGCCGTGCGGGCGACGAGGTCCGCATTTGCCAGCGCGCCTTTGACTTTGAGGGCGCCGAGGACTTCTCGGAGTACGAGGAGCTCGAGGATGCTGGCGAGGACGTTGCCGTTGAAGCCATTGACGTGGCCGATGCTGCGGATGAGGGCGTCGAGGTTGTCGATGCGGCGGATGCCGCGGTCGATGCCGAGACCTCGGAGGGCGAGTAAGCCATGTCGCTGCGCGGTGGAATCGGTCTGCCAGAGCTTCCTCTAGAGGACGGGCAGGAGTTTAGGCTCGGCATTATGGGTGGCACCTTTGATCCCATCCATTACGGGCACCTGGTGACCGCCGAGCAGGCGCGCGAGTCGCTCGACTTGGACGCTGTGCTCTTTATGCCGGCGGGCTCTCCTGCCTTTAAGCTTGACAAGCCGGTGACGCCTGCCGAGGACCGTTATGCCATGACGGTCCTCGCCACCGCCGCGAACCCGGCCTTTTTGGCGAGCCGGTTCGAGATCGACCGTCCGGGTGTAACCTATACGGCCGATACGCTTCATGCCCTTCGCGACTTTTACCCGCCGCAGGTAAAGCTCTACTTTATTACGGGCGCCGACGCGATTATCGATATTGTGACCTGGCATGATGCCGAACGAATCGCTGAGCTTGCTACCTTTATTGCGGCGACGCGACCGGGCTTTGATATCGATACGGCGCGTGCCCGAATCAAAGAGTCGGGGCTGCCGTTCGACGTGCGCTATATTCAGATTCCGGCGCTGGCGATCAGCTCGACGAACATTCGTAAGCGAGTTGCCCGCGGCATGAGCGTGCGCTATCTTACGAGCGAGTCCGTGCTCGGCTACATTCGCAAGCGCAGGCTATATGCCGATTTGGGCCAAGAGGATTTTGAGTGATGGGGGTCTATGTTGTCGGTAGAGGATCAGTTTGAGGGCGATGAGCGCGCGCTGCTCAAGC
Source organism: uncultured Collinsella sp. (assembly GCA_958419975.1). GTDB lineage: Bacteria > Actinomycetota > Coriobacteriia > Coriobacteriales > Coriobacteriaceae > Collinsella. The sequence continues at coordinate 7,851 of CATZIG010000067.1, read as the reverse complement.
GCATTCAAGAGCTGCTCGATGTTCGCATGAAGGATAAGCGCAAGCGCTATGTGCATTCGCTGGGTGTTGCCGAGACCGCACTTCATCTGGCCGAGGTCTACGGCGTCGACCGCTTTGATGCCGCTGCTGCCGGCTTGATCCACGACTGGGACAAGGTGCTTTCCGATGACGAGCTGGTCACGCGCGCTCTGCATTACGGCATTAAGATTGCCGGCTCTCCTTCTGCCGCGACGCCGCTTTTGCATGGCCCTGTTGCCGCCTATGAGCTTCCGCAGCTTTTTCCCGAGCTGTCGCCGGCGGTCTTTCAGGCTGTCGACCGTCACACCGTGGGTGCCTGCGATATGACGCCGCTCGATATGGTGGTCTTTGTGGCCGATGCCATCGAGCCCAACCGCCACGGCGACTATGCCCATGCGCTGCGCAAGATGGTGGGGGAGTCGACGCTCGACGAGTTGTTCTTCTCCTGTTTTGCGCAGGGTTTGGTCTATGTGATTCAGTCCGGGCGCTATCTTTATCCCACGGCTATTTCGATTTACAACCATTACGCCCAGCTGCACTAGCTCGGGCTGTCTAGAAAGAGGTATTCCATGGCCGACGAGACCATGACCGACGAGCAGATTCTTGAAGGTGTGGAGCACAAGAGCTTCGTCGCCACGTCCGAACGCACTGCCGCCTCGCTGTCTGCGAGCGGTGTCGCCGCCGAGGATGTCGCCCGCGCCGCCGCGCAGGCCGCCTACGACAAGAAGGGCGAGGACGTTCAGGTGCTCGACCTGACCGAGCTTTCCGACGTATGCGACTACTTTGTGCTTGCCACCGGTACCAACAACCGCCAGGTCGATTCTATCGTCGACGAGATCGAGGAGAAGGTCGCCGAGGCTTGCGGTGAGCACCCGTTCTCCATCGAGGGTCGCGAGCAGAAGACCTGGATGCTCATGGACTATGGTTCGGTTGTCGTCCACGTCTTCACTCCCGAGGCGCGCGACTTCTACCGCCTCGAGAAGCTCTGGGGCGACGCCCCCCAGCTCCCCCTCAACCTCCTCTAGTAGCTCATTTGGGACGGGGTTTAGCTACCCTCACGCATATCGCCGGGCAGTTGCAGTTTTCCGCACCTGCCCGGCTTTCTTTTTGCCCAAAGGCGGTTAATCGTTAAAGCGGGATTGGCGGCCGAAGGAAAGGGCGGTGTCGCCGAATTTGTCTCGGACGGCGTCGATGGCGACGGAGAGGTCGCGGCGGTCGCTGGATTGGGCTCCGCGGTCATCGATCTCGCAGAACAGGTCGGTCTGGATGCCGCCTTGGTGGTCGAAGTCGCTCATGCCGATGCCCGCTAAGCGAACATGCATGCCTTCCTGCCAGATGTTGTCGAGCAGTTCGAGTGCAACCGCTACGAAGATGTTCTCATCGTCGGTCGGATGAGGCAGCCGGCGCTGTGCCGTACGCCCGCTGCCGTACGAATACTTGAGCTTAAGCGTTACCGTGGCGCCCGTCAGTCCCTGGCGACGTAGGCGTCGTCCGACGGACTCGCCCAGCAGTGCAATCGCCGCTTCGATGTCTTCTCGCTCGGTCAGATCCCTCGCAAAGGTGCGCTCATTGCTTACCGACTTGACTTCACGCTCTTCGTCCAAGCTTGTAACCTCGGAAACCTCGAGTCCAAGTGCGCGCTGGCGCATGCGCTCGCCGTTCACGCCAAAAATGGCAGCCAGCGTTGACTCCGGCGCGCGCGAAAGCTCTCCCAGCGTATAGATGCGCATCCGGCGCAGTCGCTCCTCGGCCGAGCGCCCGATGCCGCTCATGGCGGACACCGGAAGTACGGCCAAAAAGCGCTGCTCGGTTCCGGGGCGCACGATGGTCAGCCCAAACGGCTTATCCCGCTCGCTTGCGATCTTTGCGACCGTCTTGTTGCAGCCCACGCCAATGGAACAGGTCACTCCCAGCCCTGCCACGCGGTCGCTTATACGCCGCGCAACCAGCAGCGGGTCTTCGGGCGCAAAGCGACCCGGTGTGATATCGATAAAGGCTTCGTCGATGGATACGCGCTCAACACGCGGGGTCTCGTCGGCGAGAATCGCCATGACCTGCGCGCTCACCTCGCGGTAGCGATCAAAGTGCCCGTGCGTCCAAATGGCTTGCGGGCACAAGCGCCGCGCCTCGGCCGAGGCCATGGCGGAGTGCACGCCAAAGCGACGCGCCTCATACGAACACGTGGACACGACGCCACGCGAATCGGCGTCTCCGCCCACGATGAGCGGCTTTCCTCGCCATTCGGGATGATCGAGCATTTCCACGCTCGCAAAAAAAGCATCAAGGTCCATCAGGCCCACCGCCGGACCCGTCCAGGGAGGCGGCGTGACGCCCATGGCATCCTCATAACCGTATGTATGTTCGCGTCTTTCCATGTCATGAGTATACCGCGCAGCTCATGTGGGGTGCGTGTATGTGCTTGCAAATCCCGAATTCTTGTCTAAGATATGGATTTGCCCTCGACTACACCGAAGAAGTTGGTCTCACGGACTTCACCTGCCCGCGTCGATGGCGTATTATATTCAAATGTTTGTTTGTAGTTGCAGCCTAAAGCTGCTTGGTTGGAGGAGTTTCCTTTGGCAGTCAAGATTCGCCTTGCTCGTCACGGCGCTAAGAAGCGTCCGTACTACCGTGTCGTCGTCGCCGATTCCCGCGCCCCGCGTGACGGTCGTATCATCGAGGAGGTTGGCCGCTACAACCCGATGACCGCCCCCAAGACCATCAACCTCGACCTCGAGAAGATCGCCGACTGGCAGTCCAAGGGCGCTCAGCTCACCGACGCCGTCGCCGCTCTGGTCAAGGCCGCCAACGAGGGCGAGAAGACCGAGACCGTCGTCAAGAAGTCCAAGAAGCAGCTCGCCAAAGAGGCCGAGGCCGCTAAGGCTGCCGCTGAGGCCGCTGAGGGCGCCGAGGAGTAAATCGTGCCTGAGGTTGACGCTGCACAGCTCGAGGGTGAGGCAATGCTCTCAGATCGCATCGCCGATCTCGTCGAATATCTCGTTGTTCAGATCGTCGACGACCCGGATTCCGTGAGCCTTGAGGTCATCGATGGTGACGACGCCTCTACGATTGAGGTTTCGGTCGCCGAGGATGACGTCGCTAAGGTCATCGGCCGTCGTGGCCGTACCATCAAGGCCATTCGCACGCTCGCCCGTGCACTGGCCGCTCGCCTCGACACTGCTGTCGAGGTAGAGGTTCTGGGCTAGGACCTTGAGGTCCCAGTACAAAAACATCGCCCGTGTGGTCAAGCCGCACGGAAGGAAGGGGGAGGTCCTCGCGCAGCCGCTGCGGGGGCTTCCTTCTGTATTAGAGCCTGGTATGCGCGTCGCCCTGACGCCGCCGGCGCTCAAGCGCGACCGCTTTTGCACGGTCGTGTCCGTCACCGATACGGGCGATGGCGATCTGGTCTCGTTTGAGGGCATTGACGACTTGACAGCCGCCGAGGGCATCACGGGATGCTACGTGCTGGCAAATCGTGACGACTTTGAGCTCGATTCGCTCGACGCTGCCTATACCGATCTGATGGGTCGCGAGGTGGTCGACGAGCGCTTCGGTTTACTCGGCACGATCGTCGAGATTATGTCGACGCCCGCTAACGATGTTTGGGTTGTTGAGGGCGATCGGTACGGCGAGGTACTGATTCCCGTGATCGAGCAGGTCGTGCTCGATCTTCCCGACACAGGAACAATTTCCGTCCACGTTATGGACGGCCTGATCGATATGGACAAGTAGGGAGGACAACATGCTGATCGAGACCCTTTCGGTCTTTCCCGAGATGTTTGAGCCCGTCATGTCCACATCGATCTTGGGCCGCGCCCGCAAGGCCGGCCTTTTTGATTTTAAGGCGTATAACCTGCGCGACTGGACGCACGACCGCCATCGTACCGTCGATGACGAGCCGTACGGCGGCGGGCAGGGCATGCTCATGAAGGTCGAGCCTATTGCCGAGGCCATCGAGGCCATCAGCTCCGAGGGTCCCAAGCCCACCGTAGTGTTCTTCACCCCCTGTGGCGAGCCCTTTACGCAGCATGTGGCCGAGCGCCTGCTCAAAAGTGAGCGCCTGCTGTTTGTGTGTAGCCGCTACGAGGGCGTCGACGAGCGTGCGTATGCGTATGCCGATGAGCGTCTGTCGATCGGCGACTACGTGCTTACGGGTGGCGAACTTCCCGCTATGGTCGTTGCCGATGCCGTCGTACGCCTGATTCCCGGCGCCCTGGGCGACGAGATGAGCAATGTGGACGAGTCGTTCTCGACCGCCGAGGACGGAGGCCTGCTCGAGTACGCGCAGTACACCCGTCCCGCCGAGTTCAACGGCGAGGGCGTGCCGCCGGTGCTCGTGAGTGGCGATCACGCCAAGGTCGATGCGTGGCGTCGCAAGAACGCCATCGAGCGCACCTGCCGCTGGCGTCCCGATCTGATCGAGACGGCGCGCCTTACGCCCCAGGAGCGTGCGTACGCGCAGGAGATTTTGGACGCTTCGTATTCGCAGAGCGAGGAGTGAGAATGGTTCCATCGCAGCATTCCGCGTTGAGGGGCGCTTTTGAGTGGATCGCGGTCATCGCGATCGCATTGGTCGCCACCTTCTTGATTCGCTCGTTTGTGGTCGAGCCCTTTGTGGTGCCCACCGGCTCCATGGAGTCCACGATCGAGATTGGCGACCAGATCCTGGCACAAAAGGTGAGCCTTGAGCTCGGTCAGCCCGTCAAGCAGGGCGATATCGTGGTGTTTCACAACCCCGATGGCACCTCCGAGCATGATGTTCTTGTCAAGCGTGTTATTGCCACGGCCGGCCAGACGGTCGACCTGCAGGATGGCAAGGTGGTCGTTGACGGCCAAGCGCTCGACGAGGTCTATACGACGGGCATGAGCTGGCCACTTTCGGTCCAAGCGCCTGGTGCTCAGGTAAGCTATCCCTACACCGTTCCCGACGGGTGCGTGTGGGTGATGGGCGACAACCGCGAAAACTCTGCCGACTCACGCTACTTTGGTCCCGTCGATCGCTCTGATTTGATCGCTGTGGCGCTTGTACGCTACTGGCCGCTCAACCGCATCGGCGCTATCGACTAAAAACCGCTATAGTACAGTACCTAACCGTGTAATCGTTTCGACGAGGGGATATTAGAGGCATGAACGCTTCATCGCTTTCCTTCCAAGACATCATCCTGCGCCTCCAGCAGTACTGGGGCGAGCAGGGCTGCGTCATTATGCAGCCCTATGACTCCGAGGTCGGTGCCGGTACCTTCCATACCGCGACCACGCTGCGCTCGCTCGGTCCCGCCGAGTGGCGCACCTGCTATGCGCAGCCCTGCCGCCGTCCCGCCGACGGCCGCTACGGCGAGAACCCCAACCGCATGCAGCACTACTATCAGTTCCAGGTGCTCATCAAGCCCTCCCCGGTCAACGCCCAGGAGCTCTACCTGGGGTCTCTTGCCGCTATCGGCCTGGACCCCAACGACCATGACGTCCGTTTTGTCGAGGACGACTGGGAGAGCCCGACCCTTGGCGCCTGGGGCCTTGGCTGGGAGGTCTGGCTCAATGGCATGGAGGTCACGCAGTTTACGTACTTCCAACAGGTGGGCGGTATCGAGGTCGACCCCGTTCCTGTCGAGATCACCTATGGCCTGGAGCGTATCGCCATGTACGCCCAGGGCGTCAACTCGGTCTACGACTTGGTGTGGAGCTACCTGCCCGACGGCACGCCCATGACCTATGGCGACGTGTTCCTCGAGAACGAGCGCGAGTTCAGTGCCTATAACTTTGAGGTCGCCAACGTCGAGATGATGCGTCAGAAGTTTGACGACTACGAGGCCGAGTGCCACTCCTGCCTGGAGCGCAAGCTGCCGCTGCCGGCATATGACTGCGTCATGAAGTGCAGCCACGCTTTCAACCTGCTCGATGCCCGCGGCGCTCTGTCCGCAGTCGAGCGTGCCAACTACATCCTGCGCGTCCGCGCCGTCGCCAAGGCGTGCTGCGAGGCCTACATGGCCGAGGTCGCCGGAGTCAACGAGAATGCCGACCAGGAAGGCGAGGTGGCGTAAGCCATGGCAGACGCTAAGGATTTCCTGTTTGAGATCGGTACGGAGGAAATGCCCTCTGCACCGCTGAACAATGCCGTCAAGCAGCTTGGCACCATGATCGCCAAGGGTCTCGACGAGGCCGGTTTGGCCCACGGCGAGGTCCGCGTGATCTCGAGCCCGCGTCGCCTGGCTGCACTCGTGGCTAACGTCGCCACCGCGACCGATGAGGTTCACGAGGTCAAGCGTGGCCCCGCGGCCAACATTGCCTTCGACGCTGACGGTAACGCCACCAAGGCCGCCCAGGGCTTCGCCCGCAAGTGCGGTGTGGCTGCCGAGGACCTGGTCCGTCGCGAGGACACTGACGGTCGCGAGTATGTGTTCGCCGAGAAGAACATTCCCTCCGCACCGGCTACCCCGATCCTGACGACCCTGTGCGAGAAGACCATCGCCGGCCTGCAGTGGCCCAACTACCGCTCCCAGCGCTGGGGTCACGAGCATGCTACGTTCGTGCGTCCGGTCCGTTGGATCTGCTGCCTTTTGGGCGAGGATATTGTGCCCGTGTCGTTTGCCGACGTGACGAGTGGCAACACCACGCGTGGTCATCGCGTACTTGGCCCTGGTGACCATGTGGTTGCCAGCCCCGCCGTCTACGAGCAGGTGCTCGAGGACGCCGGCGTGCTTTCTGCCGAGCGCCGTCGTGAGGCCATCCTTGCCGGTATCGCCGAGGTCGAGGCCGCTCGCCCCGGCTGTCATGTCGACACGCCCAAGAAGGTCTTCGAGGAGGTCATCAACCTCTGCGAGTGGCCGACGGTGCTCGTCGGTACCTTCGATGAGGAGTTCCTCAAGGTCCCGCACGAAATTATCTGCGAGTCCATGCTCACCAACCAGCGCTACTTCCCGATCTATGACGGCGAAGGCAAGCTCACGCGTGAGTTCGTGGTCGTCTCCAACAGCAAGCCCGAGAACGCCGAGCGCGTGATCGACGGCAACGAGCGCGTTGTGCGTGCCCGTCTGGACGATGCCAAGTTCTTCTACGAGGAGGACCTGAAGATCTCCCTCGACGAGTTCCGCGAGCGTTTGGCCAAGGTTGCCTTCCAGGAGAAGCTCGGTAGCGTGCTCGCCAAGTCCGAGCGCATCGAGCAGCTCGCGCTCGCTATTGCCCGCGAGGCTCATCTGGGCGCTCATCTTGCCGCTGACGCTGCTCGCGCCGCGCACCTGTGCAAGGCTGACCTGGTATCCAACGCCGTCGTCGAGTTCACGAGCCAGCAGGGCGTGATGGGCGGTTACTACGCCTGCGCGATGGGGGAGAACGACGAGGTCGCCCACGCCATCCGCGATCACTATCGTCCCCGCTTTGCCGGTGACGAGTTGCCCGAGGGCACCGCTGGCTGCATCGTGGCCTGCGCCGACAAGCTCGATACCATCGCCGGTATTTTTGCCATCGGCGAGCCCCCGACCGGCTCCTCCGACCCCTACGCGCTGCGTCGCGCCGCCATCGGCATCATCAACATCCTGCGCGACCGTCTGCCGATCGATCCCACGTCGCTTATCGACTTTGCCCTTGAGCTCTATAGCGAGCAGGGTATCGAGTTCGACGCCGCCGAGGTCGCTCAGCAGGTTCGCGACTTCTTCCACGGTCGTCTGGTGAGCATGGCCCGCGACGAAAAGATCCCGGCCGATACCGTTGCCGCCGTCTCCGCGGTGCACATCATCGCCCCGTCCGTCTTCTTCGCCCGCTGCGCCGCCCTCGACGAGGCCCGCAAGAACGACGCTGAGACGTTCGATAACCTGGCGACCGCCTATGCCCGCGCCGCGC
>CATZIG010000066.1 GCA_958419975.1 uncultured Collinsella sp. | reverse complement strand
CATCGATAAATGCCACAACGCCACCCATTGCCTGGGCCTCTGCCAAAATCTCGAGCGAAAGCGTCGTCTTACCGGAGGACTCAGGACCGTAAATCTCGACGATACGGCCGCGCGGCACGCCGCCGATACCCAGCGCGGCATCGAGGGCCAGGGCGCCCGTGGGAATGGCCTCGACCTCGAGCTCGGGACCACCGTCGCCGTACCTCATGATGGAACCCTGGCCGAATTTCTTCTCGATCTCGGCCTTGGTGGTGGCGATCATCTCATCGCGCTCTTTACCCGTCGTGCGAGCATGAACGGTACGTACGGGACCTGAATTCTTGGCCATGAATAGCCCTCCTCTTAACAACCTGCATCGATAATAAACGAACGGCTGTTCGTGGTCAACCGTTCAGGCCAATCATATGCAGGCGGTCTTTCCAAAACCCAACCAAACGCCGACCAAACACTGACCAAATGCTTGACCACAAAGGACCAAATATGAACAAGGCAGGCAAAAATACATCTACAACCAGCACAAACGCCAAATGAGCCTAAGGTCCCTATCTCCACAATTAAGGGGCTCGAAGGCCCCTTAAAACACGTCTATTCCATAGAGTTGAGCACAAGGGCAATGCGACCCAATGCCTCCGTGACCGCATGGGCACGAACACACGAACGGTCGCCCTCATAGTGGCAGCGCACAGAGTCCACAACCGGCACGCCCCCATCGGCGGAACGATGCGCCCAGCCAATATAGAAAGTGCCCGCCGGATCGTCCTCAGTGCCACCGCCGGGGCCGGCATAACCCGTTGCGCTCACTGCAATATCGCTCTGGTACAGCTCCAGCGAACCCACCGCCATCTCGCGCGCGGTCTGATGCGACACCGCGGTATAGCGGTCAAGCGTCTCCTGCTCAACACCAAGAACGCGATGCTTAATCTCATCGCAATAGGTCACCGCACCGCCACGCAGCACCGCCGAGGCGCCCGGGATATCGGCAATCGTCGAGGCGATCATACCCGCCGTCAGCGACTCAGCCGTCGAAACCGTCACGCCCCGAGCGCTCGCGCGCTCGACAATATCACGCGCCAGCTCCTCGTTATGTGCGGAAATCTGCTCAAAAGAGTCCGTCATACCCACCAGGACCTAGACCGAAAAGACGATCTTGCGGCAGTTCCAGAAGTACTGGGCGCCCGAGATAACGGTCAGGACAACGGCAACGGCGTACAGGAAGCGCGACACCGAGTAGATGCCGAGCGTTAGCGCCACCGGGCCAAGGTGCAAGCCGGCCATAGCAAAAACGCACAGGTAACCGCAAATGGAGACCATCGTGGTTGCCGTCTTGTACTTGCCGAGCTTATCGGCCGCAACGACCACACCGGCCGCACTCGCGACCATGCGAAGGGCGCTCACCAGAAGCTCACGGAACAGGATAATGAACACGGACCACACGGTCACTGCGCCAAAATCCAAGAACAGCAGCAGGGCCGAGAACACGAGCAGCTTATCGGCGATGGGGTCCAAGAATTTACCGAAGTCGGTGATCTCGTTGCGCGAACGCGCCAGATAACCGTCGACCTTATCGGTGCACGACAGGATCACATACAGAATGAAGGCAGCGGCGGCGAGCGGGCCGTCGAAGGTGCTCCAATCCGTACCGGCAACACTCGTGTGAGAAAGCGCCGACACGATCATGAACACCGGGATAAAGACGATGCGAACGCACGTCACGATGTTGGCGGGCGTCCAGACACTCGTCAGTTCCTTATTACTCTCGTTAGCCACGACGCTCTCCTACTCCACAACATGACCGATAAGCTCGTAGCAGAAGCTATCGGTAAACTCGACGGTCAGAATATCGCCCACGGACGCCTCGCTGGCGTCCAGATGCACCGCGCCATCGGAATCGGGCGCCTGGAACCAGGCATGGCCGATCAGCTCGGCGCCATCCTCGGTCTCTTCGATACCGTCGACGATTACCTGGGCTCGCTCGCCCACATGGGCGGCGGTGGCGGCAAAACCGAGCGACTCGGCCAGGTCCATGGCCTCCTGGGCGCGCTCGAGCTTAACCTCCTCATCGACCTGGCCCTCCATCTTGGCGGCCAGGCTACCTTCCTCACGCGAGTAGGCAAAGACACTCGTGTAGTCAAAGCCGACGGTGTCCATAAAGTCGATAAGGTCGCGGAACTCGTCGTCGGTCTCGGTCGGGAAGCCGACCATGGCCGTGGAACGAATCACGATGCCGGGGATGCGCTCGCGAAGGTCGCGGAACAGATCCTCGAGCTCCTGGCGTGAACCGGAGCGACGCATGGCCTTAAGAATGCGCGCGTCGCAGTGCTGCACGGGGATATCGATATAGGGCAGCACCTCGGGCGTATCGCGAATCGTCTCGATGAGTTCGTCAGTCATGCCCTCGGGCTGCAGATAGAGCACGCGGACCCAGACGTTGTGCGGGCGTACGGCCTCGGCGACGGCACGCAGCAGCTGCGCCAGATTGCGCGGCGAGCCATCGGCGACGTCCTCGTCGGCAAAGTCGGTACCCCAGATGCCCGTGTCCTGGCCGATCAGCACGATCTCGCGCACACCGCCGGCAACCAGGTCGCGCACCTCGGAGATGATGCTCTCGGCATTGCGCGAATGATAGCGGCCGCGGATGTAGGGAATCATGCAGAAGCTGCAGAAGCGGTTGCAGCCATCGGAAATCTTGACGTAGGCGACAGCACCCTCGACGGTACGTTTGACCTGCGGGATATAGGCTGCAATCTCACGCTCGACACCCAGCACGCCATCGATGACCGCCACGATGCCGTCTTCCTCGTCGGCCTTCACAAAGGCAGCGACCTCGGGCAGCTCGTCAGGCAGGTCATCGCCATAGCGCGACGGCACGCAGCCGCACATGACGATGGGGCAAGAACGAACGCCGTCCTGAACCTCGTTGGCGAGCTCGAGCGTGGTCTCGATGCTCTCGGACGTTGCGGAGGCGAGGAACGAACATGTATTGACGATGGCGATATCGGCATCCTGCGGGTCGAATGCCTCCTCGTAGCCCGCGGCGGTCAAAAGAGAACGCATGCGGTCGGTGTCAACCTCGTTCTTAGCGCACCCGAGGGTGATGTAGAGCACGGAGCCCAACGGTGTATCCATGTTGGAGAGCGGTCCTTTCGATTGATATTAGCGGTAGTTGGTGAACTGCAGCGGCTGGCCGTAGTCCTGGTCGCGCAGGAACTGGATCACGGTCTGCAACGCGTCCTTCGAAGCAGAGGAAACACGCAGTTTGTCGGCCTCGATGGTCACCTTGACCTTGAGCTTTTGGTCCTTGATGTCCTTGTTGATCTTCTTGGCGGTCGCCTGGTCGATACCCTCGACGATATGGCCGAGCACGCGCACGGTGCCGCCCGACGCCGCCTGCGGAGCATCCCACGAGACAGCCTTGAGGTCGATGCCGCGCTTGATGAGCTTGGAGCTCAACACGTCGATAATCTGTTTGGAGACAAAGTCGGCCGGGGCGTTGATCGTAAAGAGCTTGTCGCCCTTCGAAAGCTCGATCGTGGCGCCAGAATCCTTAAGGTCATAGCGCTGGGAAATCTCGCGCGTGGTCTGCTGGAAGGCGTTGTCGACCTCTTGCATGTTGACCTCGGACACGACGTCGAAGCTGGAATCTTTAACCATGATGTTTCCTTTCGCGCACGAGCGGCTTAGTAGCTATCGTACGAATAGTCGGTAGAATCGGTGGGCGTCTGACCGTCAGATGCGGTATCGGCGCCATCCGTGGACTGGGCATCGGTGCCGTCGGTGGTGTCGGTACCATCGGTGGTGTCGGTACCATCAGAACTTTCACCATTCTCGGAATCAGTCGTCTCCTTCTTGGGAACGGTGATCGTCACACGCGCCACGCCCGAGGTCTTGGTATCGTAACGGACCTTTTCGCCGTTCTTGGTAACGGTGACATCGGAAGGCTTGGACGTGGTGATCTCGATCGAGGACTCGGGCGTGTACTCCTGCTCAAAGGGGCCAGTCGCCTGGGCGCCATAGACCGACTTTCCGTCGACCTTGACCTCAATCCACGCGGTCTTTCCCTTGGCAACGGAGACCTTGACCTTCGTGACCTCGTTCTCTTCCTTCTTGGCCGTCGTCTTGGTGGCGTCCGAATCAGTCGACTCATCCGTCGCCTCATCGGTGTCTTCATCCTCGTCGACCGTTTCGGTCTTCTTAGAAGACTTCTTAGTCGTCGTCTTGGTGGCAGTGGGCGTCTCGGGCGTTGTCTCGGGCGCCGAAGATGCGCAGCCGCGCAGAAGCACCACGATGAGCACGATCAGCAGCAACGCCACGGCACCGATGCCGGCGTAGACGATACGCGGATCGAGCCCGTTGTTTTGAGGAGTACGTGATCCGCCGCGTCCACGACTGGAACTGCTGCGGCCGCCTCCCTGAGGCATACGACCGCGATTGCTATCGGAACGGCCGCGATAGCCGCCCTGGCTCTGAAGGCTGCGCTGACCCGAGCGGGGCGCAAGTTCACCGCGGCCTTGATAGCCACGCTGGACCGAACGCGGAGCCGAAGAGCGCTGGCCATACGGCTGTGATTGAGAGCGTAGACGCGGCGTCACCTGCGTGGTATCGGCATCCGAATAGCCACCGCGAGAGCGTCCCATAGAGGCACCACGGTAACCGCGATCGGAATAGCCGCCGTCGCCGTAGCCGGCACGAGGGTCACGCGCCACGCCGCGGGCAGCGGGAAGTGCACGGTCCTCGGGCATCGGCGTACTGCGGAACCGGTCACGCTGTGAGCGAATCTCCTCGCCCGAACCCGTCTCAGTAATATAACCGGCCTGCTGAGGACGCTGTCCATAGCGGGTCGAACGACCGCCCTGAACCATCAGGAAGCGCCCGTTATCGACCGAGGAACGCGAATTGACGTAGCCGGCGGCGTCCTGAAAACGACCGCCCTGCTGCGACGTTTCGCGTTCGTATGCCATCAGGTCGTCAAAATAGGCATTGACGACCTCGCGCGGATTGAGGCCCAAAAAACGAGCATAGCTCGAAATCATGCCCTGTGCATAGCCGCGCGGCGGCATCGAAGCAAAGTTACCGGTCTCGAAAAACTCGATGATCTGCGGCCTGATTTTGATGGTGTTGGCGACCTGCTGAATGGAAAGGCCCATTCGGCGACGCTGCTCGAGCAGCATGTCACCAAAGCGTGCAGCCATCAGAATCCTCCAAACTCACGATCTTCACGTGCCATCTCGGCGTCGACAGATTCCAGCGCGGCAAGCCTCTCCTCGTCCAACAGGACCTCGCGCGGCTTGGAACCGTCGGGCGGGCCGACGACACCCTTTTCTTCCAGCATGTCCATAATACGCCCGGCACGCGCATAGCCAACCTTCAGACGACGTTGCAGGCCAGATGTGGAGCCAAGCTGCGATTCCACCACAATATGGGCGGCTTCCCAAATGAGCGGATCATCGTCTTGCGGCTCGGCTACTCCGGTGCGGACAATACCGCCGCCACCCGCCATGGACATGGAAGCGGGCGCCACGGCAGACAGAATCTCCTCGTGGTAGTCGGGCTCGCTCTGCGACTTGACGAACTCGACAATCTCGTTGATCTCATCATCCGAAACAAAGCAGCCTTGAATACGGCGGGGCTTGCCCCAGTCGACCTTGGAGAACAGCATGTCGCCCAAACCGGTGAGCTTTTCGGCACCCATCTGGTCGATGATGACGCGCGAGTCGATGCCCGTGGCGACGTTAAAGGCGATGCGGTTGGTGATGTTGGCCTTGATAAGGCCCGTCACCACGTTGGAGCTGGGGCGCTGCGTGGCCACGATAAGATGAATACCGGCGGCACGGCCCAGCTGGGCGATACGCACAATCGACGCCTCGACATCCTTTCCGGCGACCATCATCAGGTCCGAGAGCTCGTCAATGATGATGACCAAGTAGGGCATCTTTTGCGGCGGGTTGTCGTAATGCTCAAACTCGCCGGCGGCCTGCTTTTCGTTATAGGTCGAGATCTTACGAACGTTAAGGCGCTCGAAGACCTTCAGGCGACGCTCCATCTCGGACACGGCCCATTGCAGAGCGCTCGCGGCCTGCTTGGGCTCGGTCACTACAGGCACGTAAAGATGCGGCAGACCGTTATAGCCCGCAAGCTCGACGCGCTTGGGGTCGACCATGATCAGGCGAACGTCCTCGGGAAGCGCGCGCATGAGCAGGGTCGTGATGATGGAATTGATCATCACCGACTTACCGGAACCCGTGGTACCGGCGATCAGCAGGTGGGGCATCTTGGCAAGGTCGGCGACGACCGGCGTACCCTCGGCATCGCGACCGATGGCCAGCTCGAGCGGACCGCCCTTCACATAGGGCAGCACGTCGCCCAGATTGACGTTTTGGCGCTTGCGATTGGGAATCTCGATGCCCACGAGCGAGGTGCCGGGGATCGGGGCAAAGATACGCACCGACTGGGCAGCGAGCGAAAGCGCGATATCGTCCTCAAGGCTCGAGATCTTGCTCACGCGCTCGCCCTCGCCAGGTTGCAGCTTAAAGGTCGTCACCGTGGGGCCGGCGATCCAGCCGACCACGCGGGCACTGCGGCCAAACTCAAGCAACGTGGACTGAAGCGACTCGGCAGTCTGTTCCAGCTCCTTGTCAGAAGACGCGGAGGACGCCGACTGCGGGTTGGCATGCAGGATTTCGAGTGGCGGAAGCTTAAGGCCATCCTCTTCTTCGCCCTCGTTATCCGCGGGAGCATTGACCGCTCCCCCATCGCTAGAAGTAGGCGCCTCGGCAGCGCCCGCGACAGCCGTATCGGCAACCTTGGGATGCTTCAAGAAGTCGGGAATCTGAGGTGCTGCCGAGACAGGATTCACGGCAAAAGGCGGCTCGGACTCGTCGATCTTATCGGGGTCGTCTTCCATCGAAAGCTGACCGGTTACCTGGTCGCGCTTTGCATGGCGACGCGGCAGCAAAATTGTCTTTGCGGTCTCAATCGGAGCCTCGTCGTCCTCGTCATCGCCCTCAGTGAGCTCAATCTCGCTATCGGACCAAGACGGGTCGGGCTCGCTTGTATTCAACTTGGGCGTGGCCTTGCCCTTCTTGGCATGGCGGCGCGGCAACAATGTGGTCTTGGCCCGCTCAGCTTCCACTGCCTCGGACACGTCGACAAACGGATCCTCGTCCTCGTCGTCATCGTCCAAAACCGGGTCCACATCGTTGCCCATGACCGTGGTCACGGCAGCATCGGAGCCCTTTTGACGAAGAATGCTCAGGTGCGGACGGGCAACGCCGGGCACCGACAGGGCTTCGTCGTCACCCCACGGACTCGCGTTAACATCGGCACGACGGCGCTCGGCAAAATCGGCCGCGCGGTCGCGAGCAGAGCGCAAAACGCCGCCAACCGAAAAGCCGATGATGACCAAGCCCACGACGACAAGGCCCAACAGGACCACCATCGCGATAGGCTTACCCAGGGCATTCTGCAGCGCACTCGCAATAAACGCACCGATGTAGCCACCCGAGGCGGACAGATTTTGCGGCGTGAACATAAGGTCACACGAGTCGCTCGTACCCGGCACCATCAGCGAAAGAATGGAGACGACGGCGATAAAGACCACGGCGCCGCCCGCAACAGAGCGCACGTTGAGCGGCGAGTCCTCACCTAAAAAGAGCGTGGCGGCAAACAGCAAAATGACGATCGGCAGCACGTAGGCGCCCAGACCAAAGCCCAGGTGGTAGAAACCGGCAACCGCAGCCGTCACGGGCGCTGTTGCCGGAGAAATCACGGCAATGAAGGACGCAATCGCCAAAACGGCGATGACCACGCCGGCGATATCGCGGTTGGCCGAGGGCTCGACCAAGGGCTCAAAATCGTCGAAGTCCGCCTCGTGGCCCTTATCGGCACGCAGATGGGAACCGGCACCCTTAGCAGATGCCGGTTGGTTATTGGCCTTATTGCCTTTGGCGTTTTGTGCAGATCCGCGCGCCAAACTAAACCTCCATGACGACCGGGATGATCATCGGGCGGGTGCGCGTACGGCTCCAGATAAAGTTAGAGAGCGAATCGCGCACGGCCTTGCGAATGGCATCGGAACCGCTGCTCGTAAAGCTGAACTTGCCCTTCTCGATCGTCTTCATAATGGACGCGGAGGCATCCTCGGAGAACTGGTCGTCGATGGCAAACGAGACACCGCGGCCCGAGAACTCGATCGCCTCGATCTTCTTGTGCTTGAGCGAGACGATGGCAACGGCCGTGACCATACCGTCGTTGGCGAGCTTCTGACGATCGCGCAGGACAATGGGGTCGGTATCGCCGATACGCAGGCCGTCGACGTAGACGACGCCGGACTCGACGGGCGTACCGCGCTTGACAATACCGCCGCGCATCTCGAGCGTGTCGCCATTATCGAGGATAAAGATATGATCGTCCTTGAGACCCATCTTGCGGGCGAGCTGGGCATGGGCGCGCAGGTGCACGGCCTCGCCGTGAACCGGCATAAAGTACGTGGGCTTGGCCATGGCCATCAGGAGCTTGAGCTCCTCCTGGCTACCGTGGCCCGAGACGTGGACAAGAGCGCGGTTCTTATCCCACACGTCGCAACCGAGCTTGGCCAGGCTGTTGACGACCTGCTGGACGGCTTTCTCATTGCCGGGAACAGGAGTTGCCGAGAGGATAACGGTATCGCCCTCGTGGATGGAGAGCGTCTTGTGCTCTCCGTTGGCCATGCGGGACAGGGCCGACAGCGGCTCGCCCTGCGAACCGGTGCACATGACGACGATCTTGTCGTCGGGCAGGTTATCGATATCGAAGGCATCGATGATATCGGCATCGTCGATGTTGAGGTAGCCCAGCTCACGCGCCACGCGGGTGTTCGTGAGCATGGAGCGACCGGTCACAACGACCTTACGGCCGCACTTGCGGGCGGCATCGCAGATCTGCTGCAAACGATGGATGTGGCTCGAGAACGACGCGACGAACACGCGACCCGGGGCGTTCTTGATGGCGTGCAGCAGGTTGGGTCCAACCTCGGCCTCGGACTTGGTAAAGCCGGGAACCGTTGCATTGGTGGAGTCGGACAGCAGCAGGTCGATGCCCTGCTTGGCAAAGCGGCTGATAGCGGCATAGTCGGGCGTGACGCCGTCGATGGGCGTCTGGTCGAGCTTAAAGTCGCCAGTGTGCATAACGGTGCCCTGATTGGTGCGAATGAACACGCCCAGAGCGCCGGGGATGGAGTGCGTCA
>CATZIG010000065.1 GCA_958419975.1 uncultured Collinsella sp. | reverse complement strand
ACGAGTTCGTCGACAAGATCGGCTTCACCCCGGTCGAGACCATCACCTGTGCCACTCTCAACGGTGCCAAGATGTGCCACATCGAGGACGAGACCGGTTCCATCGAGGCCGGCAAGTGCGCCGACCTGCTGGTCGTCAACGGTGACGTCGCCGCCGACATCCACGTGCTCAACACCGACAACATGGACGTCATCATGAAGGACGGCTGGATTGTCGAGGGCGGCACCTTCGGCGAGGCAAACAAGTACAGCGCCTAAGCTACCGTTCATCGATGGCTTGATGTAAAACACAGTATTTGATTGCATAATGCAATGGAGAGGGTCGCTTGCGGCCCTCTTTATTGCTATGGGGTGCGTCAGTAAGAAGGAGATGACGGTGGATCTCAATAGGCTGATTCTGGGCAAGAGCTACAACTCTACCAAGGTCTTTCGTACCGCTCAGCATGTGGTTCAAGCCATCTTGCTCGGTATTGTCGTTCCGCTGCTTATCCTGCTGCTCATCTGGGATCTAACCGATAATCCCAATCCCGTTCCGGCCGTTGTCGTCATTGCCGGCTTGGTCATGCTGTGCTTCTTCTTCTCGTACGTCTTTGTCGTTCCCGACGACCTCACATCGAGCGCAACCGACCGCACGCTCGCTATCGCTTCAAAAATATTCGCCTACACGTCGCGCGGCCTTACGCCCGAAGCTGCCCTGGGCGCCTCTAAGATCATCCTGTCCGAAACTATCGCCTCTGCCATCTGCTTTACCGACGGCAAGCAGGTGTTGGCAAGCTGGGGCGAGGACTCGGCAAAATGCCCCGCGGGCACCCCGGTGGTGCTGCGGACCACGCTCAATGTGATCAACAGCGGTGAGCAAAGCGTGTTCTCGCGCGATGCCTCGACCGAGACGGGTGGCTACTTTCCGCGCCTGCGCGCCGGTATTGTCGCACCGCTTACCGTGCGCGGGCATTGCGTGGGCACGCTCGAGCTGTATTATCCCCGTCTGAGCAGCATCGATATGCGCCAGACGGCGCTTGCCTCGGGCTTTGCCGACCTCATTTCCACGCAGCTTGCGAGCTTTGAGCTCGAGCGCCAGGACGAGCTTACGGCCCGCGTGGAGCTGCGCGCCTTGCAATCGCAGGTCGATCCTCATTTTCTATTCAATACCATTAGCACGATCGTGTCGCTCGTTCGAACCGAGCCCGACAAGGCGCGATCGCTGCTGATCGACTTTTCCAATTACTACCGTCAGACGCTTTCTGATTCCGATACCCTCACAACGCTCGAGCACGAGGTGGAACAGGGCACTCGCTATATCAATCTTATGCAGGCTCGTTATGGCGATGGCCGTCTGCGCGTCTCGGTCGATATCGACTTTGAGGTGCGCGATTGCATGGTGCCGCCGTTTATCTTGCAGCCGTTGCTCGAAAACTGCATCAAGCACGCGCAGCGCGAGACCGAGCCGCTTTCTATTCACGTTAGGGCTTTCGAGACCGATGACGGTTTGGAGATCATCGTCGAGGACGACGGCATCGGTATGAGCGAAGAGGTCTGCGCGCATCTGTTTGAGCAACATCGCCGAGAGAAGCCCGAGAGCATTACCGCCGACGGCTCCGTCAAGCGAGGTTGCGGCCTGGCGCTCTTCAACGTGCTTCAGCGCATCCATTTCTTTTACGGAGAAGATTCCGGCATGCGCGTGAAGTCCCAGGAGGGCGTGGGAACGCAGGTCATCGTCGAGCTGAACGGCGAGCCGCATGAGCCCGCGCCGTTGACGGCGTAGCACGCGGTTGGATTGAGAGAAAAAGAGGGGAAGCACATATGTCCGAAGGCTGGAACATCTTGGTGGTTGATGACGAGCCTCCCATTAGGGCCGAGCTACGCTATCTGTTGGAAAAGGATACGCGTGTGGGTCAGATCGCCGAGGCAGGCAATGTCACCGAAGCCGTGGAGTCGATTCTGTCGAACAAGCCCGACGTGCTGTTTTTAGACATTACCATGCCCGGTCGCTCGGGAATTGAGCTTGCCGAGACGCTGCAGAACCTAAAGACGCCGCCGGTGGTTGTGTTTGTGACGGCGTTTGCCGAGTTTGCCGCCGATGCGTATAACCTCGATGCGGTCGACTATGTCGTCAAGCCGGTCGAGGACGCACGCCTGTCAAAGGCACTCGACAAGATCGAGGCAGCCTTGGGTGCCCGTCGTGTTATCCATGCTCCGCGCCAGCCTTTGCGTCTGACGGTGGACCGCGGGGGCAAAAAGGTGTTCATTCCCGCCGCAGACATCTGCTACTTTGAGGCGCGCGCCGATTTTTGCAACGCCATCTGCGCCGAGGGAACGTACCTGATCAATGAGTCGATCTCTTCGCTCGAGCGTCGCTTGGACTCCGAGGGCTTTATTCGCGTTCATCGCAGCTACCTAGTCAATTTGGAAGACGTGCACAATGTTGAGATTGGCTCCACGGGGTTGATGGAGCTCAGGCTCGACCGCGTGAGCTCGACGGTGCCCGTGTCCCGCCGTCGCGCTGCCGAGGTTAAAGCACACTTGGGGCTTGCGTAGACGGTCTGCGTGCCGTCGTTTACCATTGCAGGTTTGGCATGGGCGCGCGGTGGGCATAATGGGTGGCATCGAATGAAATCGAAAGGATCATTATGCCCGCGCTTATCACCCATCATCTGTTTGGCGAGGAAAGCATCGACCGTCTTCCGCAGGGCGTCATCACGTCCGATGAAGAGCGCATTGCCTTTATCTTGGGCAACCAAGGCCCCGACCCGTTTTTCTTTCACATTCTGACACCGCGTGTTTCCGACTGCACGCTGCTGGCGCAGGTCATGCATCGGTCGCGCATGTCTCGCCAGTTCGCGTGCCTGCGCGACGGCGTGTCGCATCTGCTGCCGCGCGACGCCAGCTTGGGTCGCGCCTTTGCGCTGGGCCTGCTGTCTCATTACGTGCTCGACCGCAACGCCCATCCTTTTGTCTATGAGCAGCAGTTTGGCATCGTGGAGTCCGATTCAGAGCTTGAGGATTCGAGCAGTCAGGTTCATGCCGTGATCGAGAGCGACCTGGATGTACTGATGCTGCAGCTTAAACGCGCCGGCGCTACGGTCGACGATTACCCGCCGGCGGGCGAGATCGTCACCACCGATCGCATCAATCGCGTGGCCGGCGTGCTGATGAGCTATGTTGCCGGACGCGTGTACGGCATTGACATTCCGGCGGGGGAGTACGGTGCTGCCGTTGCCAATATGCAGCGACTTTACCGCGCGATTGAGCCGGCCGGCTCCGCAAAGACGCGCGCGATCTCGCTGGTTGAGGGCTTGGTGCACGACTACTCGCTGCTCGATGGCCTTGCCCATCGCGTGACGACGGAGCTGCCCGAGCGCACCGGTAACCTGGGCCATCTGACATGGAAGAATCCCTTTACCGACGAGGTCTCGAACGAGAGTTTCCCCGAGGTCTTTGATCGCGCGCTGGTCGATTACGAGTGCACGGTCGCACGTTTTATCGAGACCGGTGACATGGATGCCGTGACCAGTCACGTCAACTACAGCGGTCGCGTGCTCAATGCCGATGAGGAGTTCGACCGCGAGGAATAGGGCCCGTGCGTGCCCCTTTGCCGAATCCTTACCGGCGGTTCTGGACAATTGGGGTACGATGAACTAACTGCATATCGGGCGAATACGAAGGGTCCCTGTCCATGAAATACACCAAGCTCGAGCGTAACTGGGTTATGTATGATGTGGGCAATTCGGCCCTCGTGCTGCTCAATACCTCGGTGGTGCCCATTTACTTTAACGCCATCAATACCGGCGCTTCTTCGGCCGACCTGGTGGTCGCCTGGGGCAATGCGCAGACGATTGCCTCGCTGGTCATCGCCATGCTCATGCCCATTCTGGGCGCGCTTGCCGACTACGCCGGCAACAAGATCAAGTTCTTCTTGGGCTTCTTCCTCACGGGCCTGGTGCTTTGCTTGGCGCAGGCTATCCCAATGTCCGCCATGGCATTTTTGACCGTGTACGTGCTGTGCACCATCGGCCTTAACTCTTCTATGACGTTCTACGACGCCATGCTGCCCGACATTACCACCGACGAGCGCATGGACGCCGTGTCCAGCTCGGGCTATGCCTGGGGCTACATCGGTTCCACCGTGCCGTTCGTCATCTGCCTGGCGCTCATCATGGGTGGCCCCGCTCTTGGCGTCCCTACCATGCTGGCAACGCGTCTGTCGTTTATCATCACTGGTGCCTGGTGGCTCATCTTTACCCTGCCGCTCATTCGCACCTATAAGCAAAAGTACGGTCGCGAGCGCGGTCCCGAGGACACCATCGGCCACATCGTGGGCGGTGTGTTCTCCGAGGTCGGACACACCATGCGCGAGATCGCCCACAACAAGACCGTGCTGGTCTACATGATTGCGTTCTTCTTCTATATCGACGGTGTGCACACGGTCATTTCCATGGCTACCAGCTACGGCTCGGCTTTGGGCATCGATTCGACCCAGTTGGTCCTGGCGCTGCTCGTCACGCAGTTCGTGGCCTTTCCGTCCGCCATCATCTACGGCAAGCTCGCCGGACGCGTGGGCACGCTCAACATGATCCTGGTGGCAGTCGCCGCCTACATGGGCATTGTGCTGTTCGCCGCGTTCTTCCTAAAGACCGCCTTTGAATTCTGGGTGCTTGCCATTATGGTCGGCCTGTTCCAGGGCGGCGTGCAGGCGCTTAGCCGTAGCTACTTTGGTCGCATTATCCCCAAGGAAAAGTCCAACGAGTACTACGGCTTCTTTGACATCTTCGGTCGCTATGCAAGCGTCATGGGCACTTTCCTAGTGTCGGTCGTCACCTCGCTGACCGGCAACCCGTCGCTGGGCGTCCTTTCCATTGGCGTGCTGCTGATCGTTGGCTTTATGCTGCTGGTCCGCCTGTCCCGCATGACTCGGGCGGCAGAGCATGCCGCATAGGAGCGAGCGGCTATTGTGCCTGTCCACGGTACTCTTTTGGGGTTATCCGCAATAAACATTGCGACTTGCGAGCAATGATTTGCCCAAGTGGGTATGATGGAATCAGCTAGGTCGCGGGGCGTCGCCTGTGTTTGGCGGCGTCCCGTTTTTGTGTTGCAGGGAGGGTAAGGCATGAACGCCACAGTCGTGATTCCAACGTATTGGGCGGGCGATGACGCTTGCGCAAACGCCCCTGGCACCTATGACCATTCGACGCGACTCAACGCCGACAATCCCGAACTCGACCGCTGCCTGGCCTCGCTTGAGCAGGTGCGCGACATTCCGAGGATTATCCTTTTGGTGGTCTGCCCCATCTCGGTCACGGCTGATGTGTCGAAGCGCGTCCACGAAATCGTCGACGCGCACCCTACGCTCAAGGTCACCGTGGTTACCAACACCCAGGCATCGCGTATCGCCGACCGTGTGGCGCAGATTGCTCCCAAGGGCTCGGGCGAGTGCGTGAGCCTGCGCGGATACGGCGCCATTCGCAATATGGGGCTTGCCTGCGCTGCGGTGCTCGGCCACGATGCCGTTGTCTTTTTGGATGACGACGAGACCGTTATCGATGCCGACTTTATGAAGCGCGCGACCTATGCACTGGGCCAGCAGACGCGTCAAGGCCTGCCGATTTTGGTTAAGAGCGGTTACTTTTACGATCGCGACGGATCGCCGTTGGCGCCCACAGACAAGGTGGGCATTTGCCATCGTTGGTGGACCAAACGCATCGAGTTTAATCGCTGGATGAAAAAGGCGCTCTCGGGCACCCGTATTTCGCGTTCAAACTACGTGTGCGGCGGCCTTGTGGCACTTCATGCCCGCGCCTTTACCCGTGTGGCGTTTGACCCGTTTATCACCCGAGGCGAGGACCTAGATTACCTTTTTAACATGCGCATGTTTGGCTACGACGTGTGGTTTGACAACGAGTGGGTCGTTCGTCACCTGCCGCCCGAGTCCGAGAAGCGCTCGCCGCGCTTTATGCAGGATGTGTACCGTTGGTACTACGAGCGTGCCAAGCTGACATTTGCCGCGCACCAGCAGGAGCTCGTTCCCGTCACGGCCGCGTCGCTCATGCCCTATCCGGGCCCGTGGATTTCGCGCGAGCTCGACGACCGTGTGCGCAAGACCGCCATGGTTCGCAGCATGTTTACCCGCGAGCACGAGGGGTACCTGCGCATTTGGCGGCACGGTATTGACGAGGCCAAGACCTACGCGCGTCAAAACGCCGCAAGCTACCTGCGTTTTCAGAGCTTCTGGCCCAAGATCATGGACGGGCTCTGGCGCGACGCACAACTGACCAGCATCCTGGAGGGGACTGAATGATCGACCGCCGCGCCCAGCGCGATAATTCAATATCAATCTTTCGCGTGATCGCCGTTGTCTGCGCCATTTGCGTGCTGGTGTACTTTATTTTTGCCCTGGCGACTGGAATCGAGCCGATCGCGACCGTGGTCGCCTGCGCACTGCTGTGCATCTTTCTGTGCATTTTTATCTATTTGACGCTCAATCCCGATTCGGTGCGTTCGCAGTACACCGAAGAGACACTCTCGGTGGCCTCTGCCATGCTCGAGGACATCAAAGGCGGTCTGACGCAGGAGTCGGCGCGTCTGGTGTGCCAGCGCATTTTGCCCGAGACGCGTGCCATGACGGTTGCCATCACCGACGAGAGCAACGTGCTGGCCTGCGCGGGCGAGTTTGAGGAAAAGCTGCTGCCCGATTCGCCCATCCACACACTTGCCACGCGCTACGTCATCGAGCACGGTATCGTCCAGTCGTTCAACCGTGTGGTGGACGTGGTGGGCTCGGATGGCTCGCACAACCATGTTCCTGCCGGTATCATCGCTCCTATCAAGGTGGGCGACCGCACCGTCGGCACGCTCAAGTTCTACTACAAGACCCCGCGTGCCGTCGACCGCACTCAGTACGCGCTTGCCTCGGGTTTTGCCGAGATCCTGTCCACGCAGCTCGCCATCCACGAGCTCGAGGTGCAAAAGGAGCTCACGGCCCGTGCCGAGGTGCGTGCCCTGCAGGCGCAGATCAACCCGCATTTTCTGTTCAACACGCTCAACACCATCGCGTCGTTTACGCGTACCGATCCGCTGCGCGCCCGCGAGCTGCTGCGCGAGTTCTCCTCGTTCTATCGCGCCACGCTCGACAATTCGGGCTCGCTCATTCCCGTGTCGCGCGAGGTCGCGCAGACCAAGCGCTACCTGACGTTTGAGAAGGCGCGCTTTGGCGAGGATCGCGTGCTGGCGACCTTCGACGTGTCCGAGGACGTCGAGGACACGCTGGTGCCGGCATTTGTAATCCAGCCAATCGTCGAGAATGCCGTGCGCCATGGTATGGGCGACGACGATGCACTGAGGATCGACGTGTCGGTCCACAGGGATGGCGAAGATGCGATTTTGATTGTGGTCGCCGATAACGGCGTGGGCATGGACGAAGGCACCGCTGCCAGACTGTTTGACGAACGCTCCGCCCGTCCCGACGCCAGCTCCCCGCAGGGCGGCGGCGCCGGTGTGGCCATGCACAATATTTCGGAGCGCATCCATCGCTTTTATGGACCGCACTCTTATACACGCGTCGAATCGGCCCCGGGCAAGGGCGCTAAAGTGCTCCTGCATCTCGATTTGTCGGAGAGCATCTTCGACATTCAAGAGTAGAATGATAGGTTACGGGTTTAACGCTAGTTGGCGGATGCCCGACGTAGTTAGTTGACGAAAGGTTTTATCCCTATGCTGCGTGCGATGATTGTGGATGATGAGGCCCCGGCCCGTTCGGAACTTCGCTTCTTGCTCGAGCAGACGGGCAAGATCGGCACGATCACAGAAGCGTCGAGCGTTCGCTCCGCTATCGAGATGCTTATGGAGAGCCGCGTCGATGTTGTGTTCCTCGATATCTCGATGCCTGGCGCTTCGGGTCTGCAGCTTGCCGAGGCACTGCATAAGCTCAAGAATCCGCCGGCGATCGTATTCGTAACCGCGTACAGTGATCATGCGGTCGAGGCGTTTGATGTGGATGCCGTCGACTATCTGATGAAGCCGGTCGAGGAGGCTCGCCTGGATCGAGCGATCGATAAGGTTATGCAACGCGCCAAGCCTGTCACGGACAGCAAGGTGACCATCGAGCGCATCCCGGTGGAAAAGGGCGGCCGCAAGGTCCTCATCCCCGTGGACGACATTCGCTTTATTATGGCCAAGGACGATTACTCCTGTATTTATACGGTCGATGACCGCTTTTTGTCCACGACCTCGCTGGCACAGTTCGAGGCCAAGCTCTGCGACTTTGGCTTCTTCCGCGTTCACCGCCGCTATATCGTCAACTTGGCGTGTGTCACCGACGTCGAGACGGTGCCCTCGGGTGCCATCCAGCTGGGCATTACGGGCGTCGACGAACGCGTGCCGGTTTCGCGCCGCCGCGTCGTGCCGCTCAAGAAGGCCCTGAGTCTCTAGCACGCTGGCCCCGCAGCTCTGTAGACCCATCGTCTGCGGAGCCGTGGGGCCTTTTTTTGTATGTATCTGCCGAATCGTTTTTTGCGGAAGGGATCCCATGAACAGTGCAAGCGCCAAGCGCATCGACATCATCTCGGACACCCACGGCTATCTTTCGCCTGCGCTCCTGGATGAGCTTGAGGGCGCAGACCTGATTATCCACGCCGGCGACCTCACGTCAGAGATGGACTACGAGCACCTATGCACCATCGCCCCCGTGCGGGCCGTACTGGGCAACAACGATTACTACCGCGACTACGGCCCCGATGTAGACCGTCTTGCGCTCTTTACCTACGAAGGCCTCAAATTCGCCGTAGCCCACTACCGCGAAGACCTTCCGGTGGGATCTGTAGACGTAGCCATCAACGGCCACACCCACGTAACCAAAGAAGCCCAAGTGGGCCGCTGCTTAGTCCTCAACCCGGGCAGCGCCAGCTACCCCAGAGGCACCCGAGGCCCCACCATGGCCAGAATGCTAGTAAAAGACGGCAAGATCCTAAGCACCAAGTTTATTGACCTAGACTAACCGCAACAAAAACGGGGGATGCAGATGCGTCCCTCGTTTCCATTTGAGCCAAAGGCAGAGCTTCAACAAAAACAATCAGACCAACCCCGCCGAGGAGCACGCGGGCTAGCCGCGCAGCGGCGCACGCCCGCAAAACTGGTTGAATAATGTGACGGCAGGGAGGGCTTCCGGGGCTGAGGGCGGGGGTTAAGTTTGTCGCGAGTTCCGCACGCAAAGGAAAGCACTTAATGTGCTTTCCGTCTTGCGCAG
>CATZIG010000064.1 GCA_958419975.1 uncultured Collinsella sp. | reverse complement strand
AGGATGTCGCACTGCTCCTTGTCGATCTTGATGCCGCGGGCAAGGACGGCCGCAAGCAGGAAGAAGCCGGCGCAGCCGATGATCATGTAGCCGCAGATATACAGAGGCACGGTAGCGGGCTGGGTCACGGCGTCGCTATTGCCGGCGGTCTGAATGAAGCCGGAGGCAGCAAGGACGATGGCCCATGCGTTAACGGCGATAGCCTGGGCGATCTGCTGGCAGAGCTGCTGCGCGGAGCTGTAGATGCCCTCGCGACGACGCAGGGTGATGAGCTCATCGACATCGGGGATGTAGTTGAGCAGAACATCGGGCAGGTACTGGAAGCCGACGTAGAAGAACTTCCAGATGGCGAAGATGATGGGGTAGGCGATCATGGCGATGGCGACCGTGGAGGTGCCATTGATCTGACCAAAGGCGAAGTAGTTGTAGGCGATGATGCACGCAGCGCAACCGACGTTGGCCAGGTACCAAGACTTGTGGAAGCCCTTCTTGGCCATGAGAGCGACCCAGATGGCGGTGCAGACGATAGCGACGACCTTGCCAGGCATCTCCATCACGGACTCGTAGGACTTAGGAATCTGCAGGCAGTAGACGATGAAGAAGGACAGGCAGGCAGACCAGCAGGCAGCAGCGAGCTTCGTGGAGACCTGTGCGTACAGGACCTTGCGGAAGGACTTGTTGCGGAAGGTGGAGATTACGTCGATGAAGAACTTCTTGATACCCTCGCCGACGCTCTCGATCTTCTCCTGAGCGACCTCCTCGGGGGTGTGCTCCCACGTGGACAGGTACACACAAAGCAGCGAGATTGCCATGACCGAAGCGTTGATCGTAGCGATGATGAAGTAGCTGAACGGGTTGGTCTCGCCGAAGGTGCCAAAGCCGAAGCCCACAAGTGCAGCCATCAGGAAGCCGGCGGCGTTACCAAAGAGATGCTTGTAGCCGGTGAGGTACGTACGCTCCTTGAAGTCGTCGGTCATCTCGATGGTAAGCGGCGACAGGTTGGCGGTGCAGAACGTATACGCGACGTTGTAGATCAGGTACAGCACAAAGTAGTACGGGAAGCCAAACGGCGTAGCCACGAAGATGAGCGGCTCGGCGATCATCATCGGGATGGCCAGCAAGATCCAGAAACGACGACGACCAAAGATGCGGCCAATCTTGGTGGCATAGAAGTTATCGGCCACAAAGCCCATCAGCGGGCAAAGAATAGCGTTGACATAGATGGCAAACGAGCTGATCAGTGCAGCCTCGCCTGCGGACAGGCCACACTCCGTGGACAGGAACAGCACCATGTAGCTGTGCGTAAAGGTCAGGGCACCGGAATTGAGCATACCGCCCATACCAAAGCCCAAGCGCGTCCAGAATGTGATCTTACGCTTTTTTCCGATCTTATTAGTCATCGAGCTCCCTCTCTTTTCTCGATTGTCTTGCAGCAAGACATTGGAGTCCACACTGACATCTGTCTGCCCAGCGTTCAGGGTGAACGTTTAGTTAGATTATGCGCGATTGCTTACGACAGGTGAACGTTCACTTGAATAATATCCTTGAACGGTCGATTTTTACCGCTGAACGGACACAATTGAGATCCTCACACCTATTTTCTGCTGGTAAAGGTGCCATGCTGGACAGCCATGAGATAGGTGAACGTTTATCGGATTTTCCAACATATTCACTTAACCACGAAACGAAAAAGCCCCGCCGGGAACACTCCCGACGGGGCCGATGACATCGCGCTATGCTTGGGCGCACTTGCCGCTACAAGCAGACGCCATCCTTCCAGATACTGATCTCGTGACAGCCACGGCGCTCGGCACTCGTGAGCTTACCGCTCGCCGTCTGTAGCACCAGCTGGTACAGATCGTGGGCAGCCTCATCGAGCGTGCGCTCACCCGTGGCAATCACGCCAGCGTTAAAGTCCATCCAGTTGGCCTTGTGGTCGCACAGACGCTGATTGGTGAACACCTTGAGGGTAGGCGCCGGCGCGCCAAACGGTGTGCCGCGGCCGGTCGAGAACAGAATCACGTGGCAGCCGGCAGCCGTCAACGCCGTGGTGGATACCATGTCGTTGCCCGGACCGCACAGCATGTTCAGGCCGTGTTTATTTGCCTGGCCGGCATACGGCAGCACGTCGACGATGGGGGCAGATCCGCCCTTTTGCACGCAGCCGCAGCTCTTGTCCTCGAGCGTGGTAATACCGCCGTCCTTGTTGCCGGGACTCGGGTTCTCATAAACGACCTCGCCGTGGCTAATAAAGTAGTCCTTAAATCCATTGAGCATGTCGGAAGCGGCGTTAAAGACCTGCTCGTTCTCGCAACGGTCGAGCAGGATGCTCTCCGCGCCAAACATCTCGGGCACCTCGGTAAGCACCGACGTGCCGCCACGGGCGACGACCATATCGCTCACGCGACCGATCGTGGGGTTGGCGGTAATGCCTGAAAGACCGTCGGAGCCGCCACACTTAAGACCAATGACCAGCTCGGAGGCCGGAATGGGCTCGCGCTTGGACTGCTTTGCCAGGTCTGCCAGCTCGGCCAGAATCTTGTGGCCCTCGATTTGCTCGTCGGCTACATCCTGGCAGGTGAGAAAGCGAACGCGCTCGTGATCGAAGTCACCGAGCTCGTCGAGCACCTGCTGGTGTGTGCAGTTCTCGCAACCGAGCGACAGGAACAGCACGCCGGCCGCATTAGGGTGACGCGAGAGCGCCACCAGCAGACGACGCGTCTGGACATGGTCGGCGCCGGTCTGCGAGCAACCGAACGGATGCGGGAAGTAGTAGACGCCCTCCAGCGAGCCATCGACCAGATCCTGGGCCTGCTCGCACATGGCACGGGCGACTTCGTTGACACAGCCGACCGTGGGGATGATCCACAGCTCGTTGCGCGTCGCGGCACGACCGTCGGCGCGGCGGAACCCCATAAAGGTCTCGGGCTCAACGGGATCCACGACCGGATGCGTGGGGTTGTAGGTGTACTCGACCTCGCCCGAAAGGTTGGTCTTCACATTGTGCGTGTGGAGCCACTGACCGGGCTGGACATCGCCCGTCACGTGTCCGATAGGAAGGCCGTACTTAATGACGTCCTCGCCGGCGGCAATCGAGCGCACAGCCATCTTGTGGCCTTGCGGAATATCCTCCGCGGCCACGACCTCGCCCACCCCGGGAACCGCGACGGCGGTGCCCTTGGCAAGCGGCGACAGCGCGACGATCACGTTGTCGGCCGGATTGATCTGGATAGTGTTCATTGCAAATGGTCCTAACCCTACAGGTTGAGCAGAAGTCGAGACGCGGGCACGCCGTCCCGCGCCCGCGTCTGCGCCGGAAATTTACGCCTGAGCGTTGGCGAAGGCCTGCTTGGCACCCTCGGTGCGCACGACGGCGAGCGCACTGACGACAAACTCCTCAAGACCGGCGATCTGCGTAAGGTCCTCGCCCCACATCTGCTCGTTGGTGAGCACGTCGTGCACCAGCTGGGCATCGTCGGCGCCGGCATGGGCGGCGTAGAAGTCGAGCACGAAGGCGTCATCCTGAGCGGTGTACTCGGTGCCGTCGGAGCGACGCAGGTGCAGGCCGTCGCCCTCGCGGGACACGAGCTCCTGCGTGTAGAAGGAGATGAGCGTAGCGAGGCTCGTCGCCAGGCACTTGGGCAGGTTGCCGGTCTCGGCAACGTAGTCCTTGAGCGTGGGCAGGTCGCGAGCGCGCCACTTAGCCGTGGAGTTGAGGCAGATGGAGAGCAGCGCATGATCAATAAACGGGTTGTCGAAGCGGTTTTCGACGGCGGCGGCAAAGGCCTTGCAGTCCTCGACATCCAAGTCGGCGGCAAGCGTCGGAATGACCTCGTCGTAGAGCATGGTGTTCATGAAGCCGCGAATGGTCTCGTCATGCATGCAGTCGCGCACGATATCAAAGCCGGCAACCCAGGAACCCGGAACGAAGGCGGTGTGGGCACCGTTGAGGATGCGGACCTTGCGCTTTTTGTACGGGGTGACGTCGGGAGTCACGAAGACGCCGGGGAGACCGGCCTTCACAAACGGCAGGCGCTCCTTGAGCGACTCGTCGCCCTGGATACCCCACATCTGGAAGGGCTCGCGCACGGCCAGGAAGGGGTCCTCGTAGCCCAGACGCTCGGCAACCGCCGCGGCCTCCTTAGGATCGCGGATGCGGCCGGGGACGATGGTGTCGACGAGCGTGGTGCAGACGGTGCAGTCGTTGGCCATCCACTGCGCAAACTCGTCCTCCCAACCCCAGTCGCTCACGTACTGGTTCATGATGCGCAGCAGCTCCTCGCCGTTGTGATCGATGAGCTCGCAGGCGAGCACGATAACGCCCGACTTACCGGCGGCCCAGCGGGCGTGAAGGACCTGGACAAGCTTGGCAGGGAAGCTCGCGGGCGGCATGTCGTCGGCCTTGCAGGACGGGTCGTAGGCGATACCGGCCTCGGTGGTGTTGGAGACGATGATCTCCAGGTCGTCGGAGACAGCGACCTCCATCATGGCGCGATAGTCGTCCTCGCGATACGGGTTAAGGCAGCGGCTGCAGGCGCTGATTACACGAGACTCGTCAACCGTGTTGCCGTTCTCCTTGCCGCGCACCAGCACGGTGTACAGGTCGTCCTGGGCATTGATACCGTCGGTAAAGCCAAAGGCACCGTTGATGGGCTGCACCATGACGACCTTGCCGTTCCAGCCGGTGGCCTCGTTGCCCATGTCAAAGAAACGGTCGACGAAGGCGCGCAGGAAATTGCCCTCGCCAAACTGCAGAACCTTCTCGGGAGCATCCTTGGGCAGCAAATAGCCCTTGTAGCCGATCTTCTCGAGCGCATCGTAGCTGATGTTCTCCATCTATGTGTCTCCTTAGATGTTTGTTAGCGTGCAAGCAAAACGGGGCTCCGCGTGTGGCAACGGCGCCCAGGGTTCGATGTGATTCGATGCGGGCTTAGGCCTCGTCGGTGTCCAGGTCAAAGCCAAAGTAGCGGACCGCATTGTTGTAGCTGATGTCGCGCACGATACTGCCCAGCAGCTCCATGTCGGCCGGGTACTTGCCCTGCTCGACCCACTCGCCGATCACGCTGCACAGCACGCGACGGAAGTACTCGTGGCGCGGATAGGACAGGAAAGAGCGGGAGTCGGTAAGCATGCCCACAAAGTTGCCCAGGACGCCCTCGTTAGCCAGAGCCGTGAGTTGCTCGCGCATGCCGACCTCGTTGTCGTTGAACCACCAGGCGGAGCCGTTCTGGATCTTACCGGCGGTCGGAGCCTCCTGGAAGCAGCCCATGACGGTATCGATCATGGTGTTATCGATGGGGTTCAGGCTGTACAGAATGGTCTTGGGCAGGCCGCAGGTCTCCTGAATGGAGTTGAGGAAATCGGCAAGCTGGTCGGACGGCGTGTAGTTGGAGATGCAGTCGTAGCCGGTGTCGGGACCGAGCTTGGCAAACATGGCGCGGTTGTTGTCGCGCTTGCAGCCAAAGTGCAGCTGCATGGCCCAGCCCAGACGGACATACTCGCCGGCAACGAACTGCATAAAGGCAGTCTTGTACTTGAGGACCTCTTCCTCGGTAAGCGGCTCGGCAGCCAGACCCTTGGCAAAGATAGCCTCGATCTCGTCGGCGGTAGCCGGGACGTACATAACGTAGTCGAGTGCGTGGTCGGAGGCGCGGCAGCCCAGCTCGTGAGCAACGTCGTAGCGCTTGGAAATGGCAGCCTTCATGCCCTCGAAGTCGCTGACCTCAACGCCGGCAACCTCGGAGAGGTGCTTGCAGTAGTCGGCAAACTCCTGGCCGCGCTCGATGCGCAAAGCGGCATCGGGGCGCATGGCGGGAACGACCTGAACGTCAAAGCTGTCGTCGGCGGCAATCTTCTTGTGCCACTCAAAGCTGTCGGCGGGGTCGTCGGTAGTGCAGATCATGCGGACGTTGGACTGCTTGATCAGGTTGCGGCAGGTGAAGCTGGCCTCGGCGAGCTTGGCGTTGGCAAGGTCCCAGACCTCCTGGGCGGTCTTGCCGTTGAGGACGCCCTCGTAGCCAAAGTAGCGCTTAAGCTCCAGGTGGCTCCACTCAAAGACGGGGTTGCCGACGCAGCGACCCAGGGTCTCGGCCCACTTTTGGAACTTCTCGCGAGCAGGGGCGTCGCCAGTGATAAAACGCTCGTCGACGCCGTTGGCACGCATCAGGCGCCACTTGTAGTGGTCGCCGCCCAGCCAAACCTCGGTGATGTTCTCGAAACGCTTGTCCTCCCAAATCTCCTTAGGAGAAATGTGGCAGTGATAGTCGACGATGGGCATGCCCTCGGCAAAGTTGTGGAACAGCTCCTCGCCGGTCTTGGTGCTCAGCAGGAAATCCTGATCGTCCATAAAGTTTTTCATCAAACAGCCCCTTTGCTGGCAAGGCGGGCGCACGGCGCGCTCGTTATCCTTTAGGTGAACGTTCACTATACTAATCCATTGCACCTCAAAAGGTGAACGTTCACCTAACCACCACGGGGTGAACGGTAGATTTTGCCCGTTCAACGGTTGCTGGGGATGTGACTTGCATGTATTGCGGACTGGTTGGCGTCCCCGAACACCGAACTTGAGCGCTTTTGCTCAGGTGGGTCATGTCCCGACGTACATTTTTGGGAGTATTCAGCATTGGAGCGCACCGTGCGCCATCCTCAGCGTCCTATTTGGAACGCAGATAGCGCCCGATCGGCATAAAAAGTGCCCCCGATGGCAAATTACGCCATCGGGGGCACTTAAAACAGTCGTTCTGCACCTCATTCAGGGCATGCCAATGCTGAATACTCCCAAAAATGCACGTCGCAAGAGGGGGTACCTGCTCAATCGGCTAAATACCCGCAAGTTCGCAGTAGCGGTCGACATTGCTGGCAAATACCATCTCGACGGCGCCCTTCTGGACGGGCACCGTCGGGGTCCTTCCCCACAGCAGATAATCGCCCAGCGTCTTAGCGCCGCGATACGCCAGGCTCGTCGGGTCCTTATAGACAATATTGGTAAAGATACCGCGGCGCAAGGCCAGAGCACTTTCGGGAAACAGGTCGTTGCCGATCACCATGACCTGACCGGCCTTGCCGGTCGAGACGAGCGCGTCGGCAACCACTTCGGAACCAACGGCAAAAACGCTACAGATAAGTTCGGGGGCGTCCGGCGCACTCAAGCGCTTTTCGAGCTCATGCTCGAGTTGTTTGACTTGCGCATGGGCACCTGCAAGATCCTCAACCTGCCATGGAATATCACGTTCGCGCAGGTAATTGTGGAAGGCGCGGGCGGTTAGATAGTGCGAATCGGTATATGGGTCGCCTGTCAAAAGGAGCACGCGGGCGTCGGCCCCAGAAGCATGGACCAGGTTTGCCGCCTGCTCGGCCATAAGGCTGCCTGCCGTCGAATAATCGGCCAAGCTCGCACCCAAACGATTCAAATGCGGACGGTCGCCGTCGACAAGCTCAATCGTCACGCCCGCCTCGGCGATCTGCCCCAAAAGCTCAGTCGCACGATCGTCGCCCGGCGCATAGGCGAGCAAGCCATCAATCTTCTCGCCCACCTGCAGACGCTCGTCGATTTGCTCGAGTGCATCAGCGTAGCCGCCCACGCCAAATTCAACGCGCTCAACCGTAATGCCCCGGTCGATGACCTCCTGTTCAAAGCGATTGCAGCCTTCCCACAGGTAACGGAAAAAGTACGCTCCCTCGCGCGATGCGCGGGGCAGGCAAAACACCAGATTGATATCTTTGCGGCGCAGGCTTGAGGCACTTGTGTTGCGGTGATAGCCCATGGCCTCGGCCTTAGCGTTCACCTTGGCGCGCACGGATTCGCTCACGCCGGCCTTTCCCGTCAGAGCCTTGTGCACGGTATTGATGGAAACGCCAAGCTCGGCGGCTATGTCCTTCATGGTTACGCGAGCGCTCATGCGGTTACTCCGTTATAGATAAGTTGCCAATTAATAGTCCAGTTAACGATACCCCAAAAATACTCTTCGACTCGCCGTGCTCTCCCTCAAATGCACAAAGCGCCCCGCGAACGGATGCCCGCGGAGCGCTTGGATGTCCGGACCTTATTTGATACCGCGGCCCAAGTCTTCGGCGATTTTGTCTACGCCCTTAAGTGCGGCGCACGTCTTTTTGTTGGAGCAATGCCCCGTGCAAACGCTACCCTGAGCGCAGTCGGCGCAGGTGCCCTTGCGGTAGATGCGCACGCATACCGCGACAAACGCAACGCCGATAACAGCCAGTACAACAATATCGATAGGTGCCATAGCAAGCCTCCTCTAGTTAACCATCACTTACTTTACCCCATTCTCCACCTACCAAATAGGGACGGTTTATTTTGGTCGGTTTTATCTGCGGAAACGCCATATCTCCCCCACCAAAAAGCCCGAGTGTCGCTGGGACACCCGGGCTCGTGGAAAGGGGTTAATCCTTATTCGGACTTAAGCGGAAACTGCGGCGGAAGCAGTGTTGGTCTCGTCCTCGTCGGTCCATGCATGCTTGGGCATGGGACGGAAGATCTGGAAGAGCATCGCAACCAGCAGCACGATGGCCACAATCGTCCAGATACCAAACTGTCCAAGAACAAGCAAGTTGTAGAACTGGTTGATGAACAGGCCGATCACCCAAGCGAAGGCGCACTCGTAACCGATGGCGATCGCAGTCCACTTGCCGGAATCCATCTGGTTGCGGATGGTGCCAATGGCGGCAAAGCACGGAGCGCACAGCAGGTTGAAGGCGCCGAAGGCAACGCAAGCGCCCATGGTGGGGAACATGCCGGCAAACGCGGTCCACAGGCTCGGGTCGGTCTCGCCCGCGTCGGCGACGGACAGCAGCGAGCCGGCGGTGGCGACGACGTTCTCCTTGGCGACGAGGCCAGAGACAGTCAGCGCGGTGGCCTGCCAGGTGCTAAAGCCGAGCGGGGCGAAGATCCAAGCGACCAGGTTGCCCAGCATGGCAAGCACGGAGTAGTCCATAAACTCCTCGGGGATGCCGTCCATCGCAGGCAGGAAGCCAAAGGAACCGTTATAGCTACCAAAGTTGGAGAGGAACCAAACGACGACGGTGGACGCAAAGATGACCGTGCCGGCCTTCTTGATAAAGGCCCAGCAGCGCTCCCACACGTGCAGCGCCCAAGAGCGGATCGCCGGGAAGTGGTAGGCAGGAAGCTCCATAACAAACGGCGTCGGACGACCGGCAAAGAGCTTGGTCTTCTTGAGCATGAGGCCCGAGGCGATGACGGCAACGACGCCCAGGAAGTAGAAGAGCGGGCTGA
>CATZIG010000063.1 GCA_958419975.1 uncultured Collinsella sp. | reverse complement strand
CGCCTCAACCGTTCGGTCGAGGAGGTCCTGTACCCCGCGATGGAGGACTTTGCCCTCGATATCGTGATTGGCAAGGGTCCGGCGGCGCGCTCGATTCGCCTGGATATTCCCAAGTTTACGCTGGTGGCGGCAACGACCCGCTCAGGCATGTTGACCGGCCCGTTGCGCGACCGCTTTGGCATTTCATATCGCCTGGATTACTACACGGTCGAGGAGCTCGCGCAGATTGTGACGCGCTCGGCGACTATCCTGGGCGTGACGATCGACCATCCCAGTGCACTCGAGATCGGCTCGCGTTCGCGCGGCACGCCACGTCTTGCCAACCGCCTTCTCAAGCGCGTGCGCGATTACGCACAGGTGCGCGGCAACGGCCCCATCGAGCTCGATATCTGTCGCCAGGCGCTCGAGTTCTTCGAGATCGACGAGCTCGGTCTGGACTGGATGGATATTCGCATTTTGGAGACGCTCGCCAAGACGTTCTCCGGTCGTGCCGTGGGACTTACGACCCTTGCCAGCGCGGTGGGCGAGGACCCGGGCACGCTCGAGGATGTCTATGAGCCCTATTTGCTGCAGTGCGGGTTGATGATTCGTACGCCGCAGGGCCGTCAGGCAACCCTCCGCACCTTTGAGCACCTGGGGATTGAACCTACCGTTTAGGGCGTTTTGTTTTGGCGGGCTGTTGGACTATCGCTGGGCATCGGGTAAACATATCGCCGTTCATCGGTTATGGAGCGTTTTACTATTGCGCGCCCGTGCTATGCTGAATTGGCCTTTTTCTCATTCGGTAACGAAAGGACCGCCCATGCCTACTGACATCGAAATCGCACGTTCTGTCACGCCGCTGCCTATTACCGAGGTGGCCAAGAACGCCGGCGTCGACGTTAAGCACCTTATTCCGTACGGCTTCGACAAGGCTAAGGTCGACTATTCACTGCTCAACGAGCCGACTGATCACCAGGCCAAGCTCGTCCTCGTGACCGCTATCAACCCAACGCCTGCGGGCGAGGGCAAGACCACCACGACCATCGGTCTGGCCGACGGCCTGCGTCGTCGCGGCGTCAAGAGCGCCGTGGCCCTGCGCGAACCTTCGCTCGGCCCCGTCTTTGGCGTCAAGGGCGGTGCCGCTGGTGGCGGTTGGGCCCAGGTCATCCCCATGGAGGATATCAACCTGCACTTTACCGGTGACTTCCATGCCATCGGTGCTGCCAACAACCTACTGGCCGCCATGCTTGATAACCACATCCAGCAGGGCAATCAGCTCGGTATTGACGTTAAGCGCATCACTTGGAAGCGCGTCGTCGATATGAACGACCGTCAGCTGCGCCACGTCATCGACGGCATTGGCGGTAAAGCCCAGGGCGTGCCGCGCGAGGACGGCTTCGATATCACCGTTGCCTCCGAGGTCATGGCAATCCTGTGCCTGTCTACGAGCATCAGCGACCTCAAGGAACGTTTGGGTGAGATCGTTGTCGGCTACAGCTATGCCGGCGAGCCCGTCCGTGCCCGCGACCTTAAGGCCCAGGGTGCCATGGCCGCGTTGCTTAAGGACGCGCTCAAGCCCAACCTGGTGCAAACGCTCGAGGGCACGCCCGCGTTTGTCCACGGCGGTCCCTTCGCCAACATTGCCCACGGCTGCAACTCTATCATGGCCACGCGTATGGCGATGCGCTTTGGCGATGTCGCCATTACCGAGGCCGGCTTCGGTGCCGATCTGGGTGCCGAGAAGTTCCTCGACATCAAGTGCCGCATGACGGGCGTTCGCCCCAGCGCCGTCGTGATCGTCGCGACCGCTCGTGCGTTGAAGTACAACGGTGGCGTCGCCAAGGCCGACCTCAACGAGGAGAACCTCGAGGCACTCAAGGGTGGCATGCCCAACCTGCTGCGTCACGTCGACAACATCCAGAACGTATATGGTCTGCCCTGCGTGGTCGCCATCAACCGCTTCCCGACGGACACCGAGGCCGAGCTTGCGCTCATCGAGTCCGAGTGCCAGAAGCTCGGCGTCAACGTTAAGCTTTCCGAGGTCTGGGCCAAGGGCGGCGAGGGCGCGCTCGACCTGGCCGATGAGGTCATGCGTCTGATTGAGCAGCCGAGCGAGCTCAAGTTTGCCTATGAGGACGGCGCTGATGTCGCTGATGCCCTCGAGGCCGTTGCCACCAAGGTCTACCGCGCCGACGGCGTTGACTTTACGCCGGCTGCCAAGCGCCAGCTCGCCGAGCTGCGCGAGAACGGCTTTGGCAACCTGCCGGTGTGCGTCGCCAAGACGCAGTACAGCTTTAGCGACAACGCCAAGGCCCTGGGCGCTCCCGAGAACTTCCGCATCACCGTGCGTGAGCTCAAGGTTTCTGCCGGCGCCCACTTTGTGGTCGCGCTGACCGGCAGCGTTCTGACCATGCCCGGCCTGCCCAAGGTTCCCGCGGCCGAGAACATCGACGTCGACAACGACGGCAACATCACCGGCCTGTTCTAAGTCTGCTGTCCATAGCTGCTAGCCCGCCCCGCCGTGCCCACAAGGCCCGGCGGGGCTTTTTGATCCTTAGGCCCGCGCATGTCTTGTAGATACCGACGGACTCTGCCCATCATAGGCTTTTGCGCGGGTAGAATGCATGGATAACTTGAGGCTCACGCGCGACGGAAAGGAATCGTTGCATGGATCAGGACAAGACAACCGTGATGGGCGGCTACGGTTCCGCGCAGGCTGGCGATAGCGCCGATGCGACCCGCGTTGTTCCCAACCCCGGTTATGCCGACCCCGCCGCGACGCAGCCTTCTGCCGAGCCCACCCGGGTTATGGGCTATGGCGACACGGCGCGGGATTCTTACGCTGCATCGTCGCAAGGCCCCTATGGCAACGCAGCTCCGGATCCGTTTGATTACACGCCGCAGGATTCTTATGCTGCCTCGACGCCGAATCCCTATGACAACCTGCCGCAGAATCCCATTCCGCAGCCTCAGCAGACGACGTATATGCCTCGCACGGCGCAGCCTCGCTACGAGTCGCGCGAGCCGTATCGCGAGTACCCCAAGTCGATTCCGCAATATGGCGAAGACGAGGAGAAGAGGCCGTCGCGTTCGTCGAGCGTGATCAAGAAGATCCTCATCGTGTTGGCGATTTTCTTTGCGCTGTCGGTTGTGTTTGCCATCGTGTCGGGCATGCTCAACAAGCGGGGGGGCTCAACGGCCGATACCGCTGCCGAGCAAACCGAGTCCGCCTCGTCTAGCACCGTCGATCTGAGCGATATCCCGGGGCAGTACTGGTCCAACGCCAAGAAGCTCCTCAAGTCGCGCGGCGCCGATCTTTCGAATGCCGTGGTCCTGACCGATGATGGCTCAACGCCCGTCGTCGATGCCAACTGGGTCGTTACTTCTGCCTACTACAACGACAACGGCAACCTCGAAATTCAACTCACGCACAAGGACGGCTCGTCGGGCAACGCGTCCGGCGACCAGGGCGGCGCGGACAGCTCGAGTTCCAATACGCTGGAGGACTTGAGCAACAAGGCGCAGGAGTTGGGAGACAAGGCGCAAGAGCTGGGCGACACGGCTCAGAATCTCGGCGATACCGCACAGAACCTGGGCGATATGGCAACGAACGCTTGGGATGCCCTACAAAACGGTATTTCGGGCGCGCAGGGAAACTAGCTGTTAAGCAGGCTACAACTGCTCGGCCGGACGCTCGGGCGAGCTAAAGCCCGAATCAAACGTGACGACGCATGAGGCATCGGGTCGGCGCTCGTGCACGATGCGCGTGACGAGCTCCAGCAGCTCCTCGTCGGATATGTCAAAGCCGTCGGGACGCACCAGGTCAAACGAAACGAACCCGTCGTGCTCGTGCAGGTCGTGGATGGAGAGCGCGGGATCGATCTGCATGACGCCGCGCTTGACCCAGCTGCGCAGGTCGTCGCTGGTGGTGGCGATGGGGTCGCAGTGCAGCGTGATATCGATGCCCATTTGGCGCTTGATGTCGTGCTCGATGGTGTCCAAAATCTCGTGGTGCTCAAATGCGTCGCCCTCGCCGGGCATCTCCACGTGGGCGCTGGCAAACTGACGACCGGGGCCGTAGTCGTGCACCATCAGGTCGTGTGTGCCCAAGACCTGCGGATAGGACATGATCTTATCGCGGATTGCCTGGACGAGCTTGGGGTCGGGCGCTTGCCCCAGCAATGGGCTGATGGCGTCGCGCACTAGGCCCATGCCGCTGATGCAGATGAAGATGCCCACACCCAGGCCTGCCCAGCCATCGAGGTCAAAGCCGGTCGTCTGCGAAATAAGCGCCGCCACCAAGACCGAGCCCGAGGTGATGACGTCGTTTTTGGAGTCCTGCGCCGTGGCGATGAGCGTTTCGGAATCGATGCGGTTACCCAGCGTGCGGTTGAACGCGGCCATCCAGAGCTTTACGAGCATGGACGTAGCCAGTGCCGCAAGGGAAATGAACGTGTAAGCGGTGGGGGAAGGCTTGATGATCTTGGTGACCGACTCGAGGATCAGGTTGATGCCGACGGCGCAAACCAGGACGGCGACGAACAGGCCGGCTAGGTACTCATAGCGGCCGTGACCATAGGGGTGGCCTTCGTCTGCCGGGCGGCTGGCAAGGCGGAACCCGAGCAGGCTCACGATGTTGCTCGAGGCATCGGAGAGGTTGTTGAAAGCGTCGGCGATGAGGGAGACGGAGCCGGCGAGCAGGCCCGCGATGCCCTTGGCCAGGCACAGGGTGATGTTGAGTCCAATGCAGATGAGGCTTGCGGTAAAACCCGCGTTGGTGCGGCAAGATGCATCGACCGGCTCGTCCTCGCTGCCGGGAACAAGCGTATGTACCAGCCGATTTACAAATAGCATAGCGGTCGTCCTCACAATCATGTTTAAGGGGATAGTGTAGCTCGCGCGGGGGCGCCGTGCACCGATGCTCAGAAAATGCAGCAATAGTCTGCCGGTGCTAACGAGCGAGCCTTCTCGTCTGCCTGGGTGGTCCATTTTGGGCCACATGGGTATGGGCATGTGCCTGTTTGATCGACATACTTAATGCCGACAGCCCCTGTGCAAAGGAGGACGTTTCCATGGACGAGATGTTTGCCATTAAATGTCAAAACTGCGGCGGCCCTATGTACACACACCAAGCTAAGCGCAGCTTTGAGTGCGCTTATTGCGGTGCGGTCATTCCGTGGCAGGCGGACGCCGGAGAGCCCAAGAGCGCTTTGGGCATTCGCCATACGCCGTTGACGGTGGTGGATGGACTGCTCAAGCTCACGCATGTGTCGCAACTCGAGCGCCCGGAGGACCCGGACTGGTATTTCTTCAATTCGCACTGGCGCAATCAGTCGGTCCTGGAACATCTGCTGTGGGAGGATCGCGGCACGGCGCAAGAGTTCCAAGAGGCTACGCATGTGAGCATTCCTTGCCCCTTCTGCGGAGCGTCCTTTGAGGGCGAGTCAACGCAGCGTGTGTTTGAGTGCCCGTCCTGCGGCAACAAGATCGGCATTGCCGACCTGCTCAAGCCCGGTACCTTCAGCAAGCGTCTGACCATGGGCGTGGGTGCAGAGTATGTGCCGGAGCAGGGCATTCCCTGCGAAATCTCGCCGCAGCAGGCACGTGCCAACGCACTGCAGCTGGTGCGCCAGTACCCCGACGCCTTTGCCGGGCACGACGTGGAAGATGCGATCCAAAACGACATGATGCTCTTCTATTTCCCCATGGCGCTGGCGGACCTGCGCATGATGGCGTCCTTCCCGGTCAAGGGCCTGAACAAGGAGACCCTGGTGTACTACGAGGTGCTCGACTGGGCGTATCCCAGGGCAAACTACCTGGACGTTCGCCTCCTGGGCATTTTGGAGCCGTGGGACTTTGCCAAGGTCGGTCCGTTCGATCCCGCCATGCAGGAAGGCGACTTTCGCGTCGTCTCCGTCGATGCGTCTACCAAGGACCAGGTGGTCATTGATAAGCTGGCGCTCGACGTTGCGGGCAACGACGCCGAGGCTGTACTGGGGCTCAATAAAAAGAGCATCCGCACCTGGGCGCGCAAGGCCCGCAAGCACAAGGACGGCCTAGTTATGGTGCCGGTGTACTTTGTCGACCGTCCGGCAACGGATAGCCGCGACGGCGAGCAGGTGCGCATCGCCGTAAACGGCCAGACGGGCCGCGCGGCCGCGGTGGTGTTTAGCGACAAGCGCGAGACGCATATTGTGGCGCCGCTCAGCCCGAGCCTGCATCTGTCCGGTGAGAGCACCGTGCACGCCACGCCCGTCGAGGTCAAATACGTTAAATCGCCGTTCCTGTACCAGATCGTGCGCCGTGGAGGCGGCGAGCAACCGCGCCAGGTTGCAGCCGCCGTCGAGGGTTCCTACCGAGAGGAGAAGCCCAAACGTCGCGGCCTGCTGGGTGCGCTATTTGGGAAGTAGGGGAGCGGTGCCGGTTGGCACCGTAACGTGATGGCCGGGGGTATGGGGCGGCTCTCAGGAGTGCGGGCTGCCGTCTGATTGTTTGAGGGTGCCAGATGTAAATAAACAGTGCATCGACTGCAAAAGAGCTGCCTCACTGGGTAAAATCAGGGTGTGCGGCGGAACCCGCTCCTCAGTCGGTCAACTTTGGAAGCGCGGGCAACGCAGGCGCTATCGTCTAAAGGGCCGGCTGCAACCGGCCCTTTTCTGTGGCAGCCAATGAACCCACATCAGACGAAGGCCGCGTCTTTGCCTGTCAGGTCACGCTCGCCAGCCACGGCTAGAATGTCGTTGCCGGCGTCCATGACCGGTATTGTTTCGTAGCAGCCGTCGCAACCGCGAGTGCGCCTGCGACGGCTGCGATGGTTTCGGTCGCAACGTGCTGCTACCCTTGCGTTTCGCCATTAGTCGCTTCGTTGATGGCGCGGTACTCGGCACTCAGCTCGCGCGCCAGCTCTTCCTTGCTTGGAAGATACGGCAGGTATTTGGCGGCAAACACTTGGTCGTTGTCTTCGGGCAGCGTGTACTCGACGATCGAATCGCTTTTGTCCGCGCAGAGCACGATGCCTATGGGCGGATTGTCGCCTTCGTTCATGAGCTCGCGCGTGTAGTAGTTCACATACATTTGCATCTGGCCCAGGTCCTGATGCGTAAGATCGTCCGTCTTAAGGTCGATGAGCACGAAGCAGCGCATCAGATAGTTGTAAAAAACAAGGTCAATATAGAAATGGCGCCCATCAAAGGTGATGCGCTTTTGGCGCGCCTCGAAAGCGAAGCCACGGCCAAGCTCCAGCAGGAACTTCTGAAGATGCGTGATGAGCGCCTGCTCTAGATCGCTCTCGCGAAACGCAGCATCGTCCGAGAAACCTAAAAACTCCAGTACATATGGGTCGCGGATGATATCCTCGGGACGATGGGTCGGGGCGCTCTTTTGGATTTCCTGGGTGACGGCCTCTTTGTCTTTGCTGGCAAGTAGGCGCTCGCGGAACATGGTGTTGATCTGGCGTTCGAGCTGACGCGTGCTCCAGCGAGAATCGGCACATTCGTTCATGTACCATGTTCGAGCATCAGGGTCGGTTATACGCGATAACCTGCGGTAATGTGTCCAATTCAATTCGGAACGCAGCGCGTTCCGGATTGGGAACGCAAGATAAAACTGACGCATGTATCTTAAGCTTCTGGCGTTGAAGCCTCTGCCAAAATCCTTAGTCAATCTAACGGCAAGTTCGTCGATCAGTGCATCGCCATACTTGGCGCGCTCCTCTCCGCCCTGTTCATCAACAATACTCTTGCCGATCTCCCAATATGCCTCAACCATCGCAAAGTTAACAGCGGTATAGGCCTTGTCGCGAGCGGCGTTGAGAATCGAGGAGACCTGCTTGTAAAAACCTTCGGGCACGATTGCCGATTCTCCACGGTTTACCAGTTCGCCCATCACTGTCGCCCCGCTTTCCTCTTGTGGAATGCATCTTTATCGAATTTAGTTTAAAGCCTCGCGCGGACACGAATTGCTGTGCTGTCTGACATCATCGCATGGGGCCTTGCGGTGACTAAAATGTGGCCATAGAGACAGTTTTAGCGAGCCCCACGGGAGTGACGTGTATGGACAACAACACGCTGCTGTTCCAGGACAAAGGTTCGGGTAGGTTTAAAGACGTCAAGATCTACCTTAACCGCATCGAGGTGCTCAAGAAGGGCACTTTTGGTGGCAAGCACACCGAGATTGTTTATCTTAAGGACATTACGGGGGTCAGCAGGATCAAGGGCCGCGACGTTTTCCTACGTAACAGGCTGTTGACTGCCTGTGTCTTTAGTCTGAGCAGCCGCTCCCAAGCTCAGGAGTTCGTGAATGCGCTGAACATGGTGATGTAGCCGATAACGGTGTTCGGGCTAAGGTAAAAATCGGGGCGCAGAACGGTATTCTGCGCCCCCCCAATTGAGTCGATGTGTCTAAAAGGCGGGCTTGCCTATTCGCTGTCGTCCCCAACGTTTTCGCGGTCATTGGCAAGCATCGCCGCGCCGGCGACCGTTGTCGCCACGGCGGCGGCAGCGAGCCCGGCGGCAACGCCAGAGCCGTCGCCCGTGTCGGCGAGGTTTCCGGTCGAGTTCTTGCCCTTGTTGCCCTTACCGTTCTTATCAGCGCTGCCTGCGTTGGAACCCGTGCCACCGTCGGTGCCGGTGCCGCCTGCACTGCCCGAGGCCGCTACGGTAAAGCTTGCGGCTCCATCGCTGGCGAGCGTGTAGTTTTGCGCCGCGTCGCCCAACAGACCTTTCGCACGCACCCAATACGTCCCCGCGGCAAATGCCTCGCCCTCGGCCATTGCCGTGCCCGGAGCGCCGTCCGCGTCGTGCACAAACTCGAGCTGGGCGGTGCAGGCGTCGGTTTCGAGCTTGCCCTCGAGTGATGCCGCAATCTTGGCGCGCACGTCTTCGCCGGCCTTAAGGCCTTCGAGTCCCTCAA
This sequence comes from uncultured Collinsella sp., assembly GCA_958419975.1. Classification (GTDB taxonomy): domain Bacteria; phylum Actinomycetota; class Coriobacteriia; order Coriobacteriales; family Coriobacteriaceae; genus Collinsella. The sequence goes on along the minus strand of CATZIG010000063.1, from coordinate 377 downwards.
AATGGGGCGTCAGCGCGAGCGGATCGATATCGATGGGCACGAAGCCCTGCAGTCCTGTAGCGGTCTCATTGCCCAGGGCGTCGACATCCACGTATTCGATGGCAAACGCGCTGCCAGAAGCGGCCACGTTGAGTACGTTGCTGCTGTTAACGAGGCGGAAACGGCCCTCGCCAACGGTCTTGCCATCCTGGAATGAGGCATCGCTCAGCGAGTCGCCGTACGTCATGCGCATGCGGGTCGGGAGATAGTACGGGAGATAGTACGAAGCCGTCTGCTTGTGCTCCGTATCGTAATTGCGCTGATAGATGCTCCGGGCCAGCGCCGCATCAACAAAGTCGGATGCGATGATGCCAATGTGCTTGAGGTAATCTGACTTT
>CATZIG010000062.1 GCA_958419975.1 uncultured Collinsella sp. | reverse complement strand
TTCGGGTTCGACGATGTGTTGGAGGGCCTTTGGGTCGAGGTGCGCCATCATGAGCCGGATGAGGACTCGGACGGCGACCCGCGCGGGAGGGGCTGCGCACTGTACGCGGACTGCCGGTACAGCCTGGTCGAACCGTCGGACCTCGACCGTGTCTTCTGCATCCTTTACGAGGGGCAGCCGAGGGTCTGCCGCGTCGCGGGGGAGCTCGTGAACCTTTCACGGGCCTGCGCGTTGTCCTGCCTCATGCTCGGATCTCCCTACCCGCCAGGCGCCCTCGAGGCCCTGGCCGCGTGCGCTCGATACCTCTGCGGTCCGGCTTTCACATCCGACCTAATATGAGAAAGCCATTGTCAATAGGCGTGTTTGTTCGAGCCCGGTTTTAAACCGGGCTTTTTCGTTTCCCGTCGGGAGGGCCCGCGCACGCTGCACGTTTAGTCGACGCTTGTCTGGCAAGCTAATATCCGCGGGCTCTTGCGGGCGCGCTGCCGGCGGTCAGCCCGGTATGTCCGCGCACCCCACCGCATTTCGATTCTCCGTCCGGCGCGCTCGTCCGAAACCAGTCTTGTTCACGGGCGCGGCCCTTGGGCTGCCCAAAAAGGGCTCGTGAACGCGCGCCGGCGATGCGTCGAGGCGCGGGCCCTCCCGGCGGGAGGCCTGTTGTCCGACGGGGTCAGCTGAGGGTCCCCTCCGCCCGGCGCCCGATCTCCCAGACCCAGCAGGCGAGCTCGCGCGCGACGGCGGCGTTTGCCTTGCATGAGCTCTTGCCCGCCGCCGCCAGCGCCTCGCGGCGGCGGCAGAGCCTGGCGGTGCAGTCGTCGGCGCGCGCCCGGATCGCCGCGGGGACGTTCGCGCCGGGTGCCGGGGCCTTCGGGCGGGGCGTGCACGTCAGGTAGTGCCACGCCGACTCCACCAGTGCCGTCCTGGCGAGCCGGTTGCCCGTCTTGGTTATCCCGCCGCGCCGCTCGGTCTCGCCGCTCGAGCGCTCCGACGGGACCAGCCCGTACCAGCTCGCGAAGGCCGGGGCCGTCCGGAACCTCGTGAAGGAGCCCACCTCGGCTGCGAGCCTGAAGGCCGTCAGGGTGTCAATCCCCTTGATGCAGGACAGCGCCTCCACGGCCGGGCGCCAGCGGTCGGTGCCCGCCAGCGCGACGACCCTCCTCTCGAGCTGCCGCTTGTCCGATTCCGCGCAGCGGGCGGCCGTGACGTAGTACTCGAGCGCGTCGCGCTGCGGCCCCTCGAGCTTGATCCCGGATATCCACCTCCAGTGGGCGCGCGTCCAGGCCTCTTCCTTGCCCCGTCGGCGTTGCGCTCGTCCCAGACGTGGCCCAGCCTGATCAGGAACATGTTGAGGCGCTGCCTGGCGCGGCGGTACTCCACCGTGGCGTCGTCGAGGGCGCGGTCGAGGTCCCGGGCGGCCTCGACGGCCGCATCGGGCAGCGGGACCTCCACGATGTTGTGGGTGGCGAGCATGCGGGCGATGCACTCGGCGTCGCGCCGGTCGTTCTTGCGGCGCGCGTCCGCCGCCGGCCTCTGCATCTTGGAGACGGCGGCCACGGCGCAGTCGAGGCCGAGCGCGCGCAGCTCGCGCGCCATGTGGAAGCCGGTGGGGCCGCTCTCGTAGCAGACCCTGGGCTCCTCGAACCCGAGGGCCCACTCCGCGATCCCGGCGGCGTCCGTCCCGAAGTCACGGTGCGCCACCTCGCCGGTGAAGGGGTTGAACGCCGCGGCGGCGACCGATCGCGCGTGGACGTCCAGGCCGATGGAGGTAACATGGGGCATGGGAAGCCTCCTCCCCGCAGGTGCGGTAAGGGCTACCGCACGGGCCGATACTCAAAGCCCATTGTGGCATCCCGAGCCCGCGGAAAGAAGCTGCGCCGCGGGGGAGGCGACCCAAATGGCTTTCTCATATCGTCTTTTGCTTCGTACGCTGCTTAAGTGCCTCGGAAAGTCCGATAAGCGCCGTGAGGAGCGAGACCAAAGCGGTCAGGAGCTTCACGAAATCAATCAGATCGGTCATGGGCATCACCTCCCATCAAATGGAGGGCTCTGCCCGGCACGAGGGCTGCCGACAGCAAGGACGATTCTATCAGAGCGGCTGACTCCCGCCCGATATTACCATCCCACCGCGCCTGTGCAAAAAAGAGGGCCGCCAAACAGCGACCCTCCAGCGAAAGTGCACGTTATTTAGGACAGTCATATTCTTTAAAAATAATGGCTGTTGTAGAATTACATATAAGAGTCACCCGGAAGGAGCGATCGATGAAAAGCAAACGATTTATCCTGAATGCACTTCTGGTAGTAGCAATATTGACGCTCTTGGTCTTCTCCTACTCATACATGAATCAGCCAAGATTTGGATATGTTTTATACGCTGTTTTTTCCGGCGAAACAACTTACAACACTATAGGCTTCATTGACGCAATCTTTTTCTATGTAGTCGGCCCCGTATCAAGCGAACTGATCGCTTTTGTTGTCAGCTACAACCTGAATCAACAAAGCCAAACTCACTCAGCGACTTCGGCCAAACAAGGAATCAATCTCTTCGTAATAATGATAATTCTGCAAATTGCGACTGTGTTGATTATCGCCCTGACCGCAACAAACGTTTTGAAGTATGAGTTCGGATTCATCGTGAGCTGTCTCATGGCAATTGCCGCGGGTATAGCGGTTTCGTATACGACACCGGCAAAGAAGTAGCTCAACTAACAGGGCCTATTTGGAATCCGAATCGTCCATGGAGCCGTCGATGCCGGTTTTGGTGTCGTCCGTATTGGAATCGTCATCCTTCGATATGTGCGATACGGCTCGTTAGTAGCCCTGGCCGTAGCCCTGACCCTGCTGGCCTAGCAGCTCCTCCAGATGCTGACGCAGCTGCTCGTCGGTAATACCGCCGTTGCCGGTGTCGGTCGCGCTGTCGTTCTGCTGCTGGTTCTGCAGCTCCTCGTCGGAGCCCAGCTCGACCGTGACCTTCTTCTCGTCCTTGCCGCGCATGAGCGTGATCTCGACCTTCTCGCCCACCTCGTGGCTGCGCAGCGCGATGATCAGACCATCAGCGCTCGTAATCTCGTCATCGTCCAGCTTGGTGATGGCATCGCCCTCCTGGATGCCGGCCTTGGCGGCGGGACCGTCCTCGACGACGCTCGCCACATACGCACCGCTATCAGTGCTGAGCCACGCGCGCTGCCGCCTGGGCACGGGCATCGGTTGGTACGGCGGCGTCCACGCTCGCAGGCGCTTCGAGATCGATGTCCACACCGTCATCAAATAGGCTCGATTGCTCCATAGCGGTACTCCTTCGCTCGATTTCAAACGGATACAAGAGCACCACCGTTACGACGGACGTCCCGGTTCCGTGCATAACGAAAAGTCAACCGAGGGTTTTGTCCCGTCAAGATGCCGAACGAGAATTACGTACCGCCAAGAGCCTCAAAACACGCCCCTCGCGGGACAGAATTCTCACTCGATTTCCATGCGGAGCAAAAATCTCAATCAATCATCCTCCGCAACGTCTATCCACCAAAAAGGCCGCCCCACGTGGAGCGGCCTTTGCTTGCAGCTTTTTACTGATAGTTACTCAAAATTTATTCCAACACATCCACAGAAGAGCAGCGAATCGTATTTCTCTTTCGGGAATCGAGAAAATAGCCTACCTTGACTTTAGACCCAACGCTCACGGGGCTATCGCTTGCATAGCGCGTATGTTCTGAATCAACCAGAATGGTCAGACGATCAGACCCGTCGTTATATGGATCTTCGCTTTCGACCGACATGGTAAAATCGCCAGAGCTGTCAACGTTCAACACCGATCCGCTCACGAACCACAAATGTGAATAGTCACCTCCGCTATCTTTTTGGCAACGCTCCACTTTTAGAAATAGCGCAGAGAATGCGAACACGGCAACTGATATAGCGATGAAAACCTTAACGCCACCCACCTTGCCATGAAATCCAAATTTATTCGCCAAAGAAAAATACCCCTGCCTTATCCGTGTAATTAGCATAGTACTACGTTAACGTGCTCATGGCTGTGGGTTGGTTTAACCTACAGCCATGCTAAAGTTGCCAAAAGGGGCACAAAGGCCAATACGTTTGCGCCATGCCGCCACAGCGACCTGGCATCGTATGCACCGGCGGGATCATCGCTGGCCTGCAAGGAGGGCATATCCACGCGCTCATGGTCGCCGGAGGCCTCGTGATGCAGCACGCGCCGGGCGGTGACTGGAAGCGCGTCGATTGGGATGCGCTTGCCGCCTGGCTCGACAGATACGGTTACAAGGTCGCTGATTGCGAGACGGAGACCCTTCCGACCGCCGGCGCGGCGAGTGGGAACGCAAGGGTAAAAACGCATCGTCGCTGAACCAGTGAGTCAGTATTCTTTAGTTGGATGATGGATATTGAAATTAATTTGCGAGATAATGTGCATATTTCATAATGTATGCGTTTCACCATGAGAGAGGGGTCTGTCATGAGCTGGAAACCGAGAAAATGCGTTATCGCCGGTCTCGTGACAACCGGTCCTGGCGGCGGCTTGTTTGCAACCGCAATGACATCGTACCGACTTTTCACTTACATGTTCTAAAAGGCAGTTGCCATGCTGTCGCAAAATCAATCGAGATACTTGGCCACAATCGGCTTTGCCCTGCTTGCATTACTTTTTGCTAGCGACCTCTTGCTGAAACCGCCCAAGGAATTCGTTTCGCTTGCCATATCCTGCATTTCCGCCCTTTACTTTACGGCGACCCTGTTCGTCGGACTAAAGGAGAGGAAAAAAGGCGCAGTCGCTGCATCTGCCGTATGCGTGGTCATAGCCATTGCCTCATTCTTTATCTGACGCATTGGTGATTTAGGGGCGATATCGTAGGAATACGACCGGGGAAGCCGGGACCAGATCGCCCGGGCCGCTCGGTCGGCTGTTTAATAAGCGCTAACGGTTGAGTTGTCGCAGCATAATCGCGGCTGCAAATATGTGACTATATGACCATGCTAACATGTGCGCACAGTCATATGGTCACGGCTGTTGATTGGTGCCTTAGAAAAATTGAAATCGTCCCAACGAACCATCGTCAATCGTCCCAACGAACCATCGTCAATCGTCCCAATAAGTCATCGTTATTTGTCCCAACGACGCAGATAGACAGTATAATTTCAAGTGGATGATTGGAGGGAAAGGCGATGGATAGGTATATAGGACGGTGCGTCGACTGCTTAGTCGAGCGCGACCTTGGCATTTTCGGTGCCGTGCTCATTCAGGGGCCGAAATGGTGTGGAAAGACAACGACAGCCCAGAGATTTGCCGAGTCATCGTTATCTCTCTCCGACCCATCTGGCGGTTTTGCGGCCCTCCAGCTCGCTCGTCTCGATCCGGCCCAGGCAATTGTCGGACCGACTCCGAGGCTTGTCGACGAATGGCAGGAGGAACCGAAGCTATGGGATGCCGTGCGATTCGAATGCGATGCCAGGGGAGGGGAGCCCGGACAGTTCATTCTCACCGGATCTGCGACGCCGCGAGCCGAGAACCAGCCGATGCACAGCGGTGTGGGTCGAATCGCCCGTTTGCGAATGGATACCATGACGCTTTTCGAGCTCGGCATTTCGTCGGGAGCTGTCTCGCTTGGGGCGCTGCTCGCCGGCGATCCCGTTGCGGCGTCACTCGGATCCATCGCCGGTATCGCCGGTATCGCGGATTTGCTCTGCCGCGGCGGTTGGCCCCAAGCGGTCGGTAAGACGACTGCCGACGCGATGCGGATAGCCGCCGCCTATATTGACGGTGTTTGCGAGTCTGACGTTTCGAGGGCGGATGGAGTGAAACGCGACCCGGTTAAGGTAAGGGCCTTGCTCTCCTCGCTTGCGCGCAATGAATCGACCCTTGCCGGCATGAAGTCCATCGAAAGGGATTTGGGCGTTGACGTCTCAAAGAATACGATTACCGGTTATATGGGCGCGCTGCGCCGTATCAATATCGTCGACGATGTCCCCGCGTGGCATCCGGCTCTCAGGTCGCCGGTGAAGTTGCGGCAGGGCGCGAAGCGGCACCTTGCGGACTCATCGCTCGCCGTCGCCCTCATCGGTGCGGACCCGGAGTCGTTGTCATCCGATCCGAAGACCCTTGGCTTGCTCTTCGAATCCCTTGTGCTGCACGATCTCAAGGTTTACGCGGCGGCCAGCGATGCGACCGTATCTCACTACCACGACGCTGACGACCTGGAGGTCGACGCGATTGTCCATCGTCGTGACGGCTCGTGGGTTGCCGTTGAGGTTAAGCTCGGGAGCCCCCAAGTCCCAGAGGCAGTGGAAAATCTGCTTCGACTTGAGCGAAAGCTGGTCGATCGCGGGGAGAGGCCGCCTGCGGCGAAACTCATCGTCATCGGGTTTGGTATGCCGGCTCACGTAACTGGCGAAGGCATCGTTGTTGCTCCGGTCGATACGCTCGGAATCTAAAGCTATTTGCATTTCCAGAAATCATCTAGAAGGTGCCTGGAGGATTTCTGGAAACAACCGGTATTTTGATCTGGGCTAAGAAAGGTTGCGGGTCCAAATTCCGTGCTGCGTGGAGCCGGTGATTTTGTTCAGGAACTCGCGCTGCTCCTCGGTTGCGAGGATGTAGGTAGACGGACGCCTCCCATCCCAAGATGCTGACGGCCTTGAGCGTCAGGCAGTTGAGGAACATGTAGGACGTGTTCTCGACGTTCGAGGTGTCAAGACGGTCGAGATCAAAAAGCTCCGTGACGCTTGAGCATCCCCTGAACATGCCCTCCAGGGTCGTGCAATCCGATGTATCGAGTTTCGATAGGTCGATTGGGCCAGACCGTCGAACAGGTATCTACCGCTCTCTGGATCCCAGGTATCCAGGACAACGACCTCACGGATTCGATTCCTGTAGGAATACCACGGTTGCTTTCCGAATTCGTCCGTGTGTGTACGGATGAATGCGGGATTCGATACCCCGGCGGCCTGATCGGCAGGCCGCCGGGAACTCTCACTCCTCGATAAAAGCCGGCACTCGGTTAGTCCTACGCATCTTGAAATCGCCAGTCTCGTGTGAGACGTAGAGAATGCCGTCCATCCCGTCTCGCGATGCATATGAAAGGTGAACAGAACCGCAATCCGCTCCATCATCGTCGAGAAGATCGAACGAATTCGGATCGCTCGTTGCGGCCAAACGACCACTCAGACAAGAGCCATCGTCATTACAGATTTGCCATTCCATGTCTTCGCCTGCAAGAATCGCCATAGACGTCCTGGTCGCGCCATCGTTGACATACATCCCGTCTATGCCAAAACCGTTTTCAGCGCCATCAATAAACGATTGCTCGGACCTATACTTCGCAAATGATGCACATAGCACCATTGCAAGACAAAGTGCAAAGCCAACAATCGCTATCTTTGCATAGCTCTTGCCTATCATGTCATTCAACTCCCTCGTATGTATCGAGGTATTCCTGCTTGAGCGTCTGCGAGGACGACTTGGTCTTTTCCACGAGCGTGCCGGCTTCGATGAAGTAGAACGAGTTGGTAAGGTCTGCCAGGTCGTCGAGCAGATGGCTTGAAATGAGCACGCTTCGTCCCCGCGCCACCTCGCTGCGCAGCGCGTCGCAGGAGGTTTTCCGCTTTCCCGGATCGAGGCCGTTCAGCGGTTCATCGAGGATGAGGTACGGGCAATCGGTCGCTATCGCCATGGCAAGCTTTACCTGCTGCTTCATTCCTGTCGAGAGTTTACGGGTCGGCTTGTCGAGATATGGGGAGATTCCGAGGGAGTCGCAGAGCGAGTCGATGTCGGTGGCCGATTTCCACGCCTCCCTAACGAAAGCAAGGTGCTCGATGGCCGATAGCGTGGGATAGAGATCCGCGCTGCCCGAAGAGCTCAGGTAGACGAGTTCTGCAAATTCGGCTGATCGACGTTGGCAGATTCCGTCTGCCGCCAGGCTTCCCGAGCGGATGCGGGTGGGAAATTGGCCCGACAGCGCTTCAAGAAGGGTGGTTTTCCCCGAGCCGTTGGGAGCAACGAGGCCCGCCGCCGTTCCCGGGCTCAGGAAAAGCGACCCGATTGAAAGTATCGTCGTGCTTCCGTATCCCACGCTCGCGTCCAGAAGCTCGAGCCCATGGTGCTTTTTCGCGGGTCCAGGCTGTTTGGGGGAACGTGTCGCAACGGCGCCGACCGCAAAAAAGACCGCGACGTATGCCAGGGCCACGGCAAGCATCGATGCGCTGCCTGAACCGGAGCCAATGAATTCTGTCGGGAAGCATCCTACGTAACCCGTTGCCTCGATAGGCGAGAACACGGCCAGCGGCAGGAGATTGAGCGCGGCATTATGCTCCAGCGCCGAATCGGACAATAACGGGAATGCCGGGGCCGCGACAAGCAGCGCGGAGGTAAGGGGGCCCGCGAGGACGCGCCTCGTTGCGGTCGATAGGACGGCGGAGCAAACGGATATCAAGGTTCCGCCCGCAAGCAGCGCGAGAAGCAGGGCTGTGAAGACGTCTCCCGCGGTCGTGGTGGTAAGCGCGCCGTCATGGAAGAAGGCGATCGGGTACCCAATTTGCCCGAAGCCGTTTAGGACCAAGGCGTAAATGCCCCCGGGTGCGAGGCCGGCGAGGAGCATCGCGGTCCCCGCGACGATTATCGAAAACACGATCTGGATAAGGCGCCGGAATTTGGGCACGGGCGCCTTCGCCGCCAGGGTCCCGGGCCTTGTGGCGCCGAGCACGAGTATCGACGAGAGAAGGAAGGGGATGAAGGGAAGGAAAGACGGCGCCGTGGCAATGGCGTAAGGCAGGAAGGAAAGGAATGGCAGGTCGTTTGCGGAGGCCGGGATATCCGTGATGCCGGAGCTGCTCAGGGCACGGCAATACGCGAGGTCTGCGTCATTGGTCTCTCGGTCTCCCACGATGGACCCGGATTGGAAGCCTTCGCCCATGAGCGCGTAGTAGCTCTCGGCAGAATCGAGAAAGGCGGCGTCGGTTTGAGCGGCGAGGGCGGCGTTCGCGTATCTTGCAAGCTCCGCGTCATTTTGCTGCTCTGGAGATAGGTCTGTGCCGCTGGCCTGGGGCGCGCGCGTATTGAATGCGTCGACAAAGCCCTGCATGCCCTGCTTCATAAAGAAGGGCCCGTAGATGGGTGAATTGAACGCAATGGGGATGGAGAAGGCTGCAGCGAGAACGAGCGTAGAGATCCATACGGCCTTGTCTCTTAGGATTAGTTTGAGAAGAAGTCGACAGTACATTTAGAAGCACCTACGTTCCTCAAAGAATTGTTAGATTAAAAGTAACAGACCGGATGAAGATACGTGCGACGGGGGCGAGGCGAATGGCTGAGCGGTATCGATATGCGGGTTCAACGGTAT
>CATZIG010000061.1 GCA_958419975.1 uncultured Collinsella sp. | reverse complement strand
AGCCTCTGGGCGGCAAGGCTCAGTTCGGCGGCCAGCGCTTCGGCGAGATGGAAGTTTGGGCACTGTACGCATACGGTGCTGCCAACGTCCTGCAGGAGATCCTGACCGTCAAGTCCGACGATACCGTGGGCCGCGTCAAGACCTACGAGTCCATCGTCAAGGGCGAGAACGTCCCGGTTCCGGGTATCCCCGAGTCCTTCAAGGTTCTCGTCAAGGAGATCCGTTCCCTCGCACTGGACATCGAGCCCATGCACGATGCCGACGAGGACGCCTCCGCCCCTGTGACCGCCGAGGAGACCTCTGCTCTCGACGACCTGGCTGCGCTCGCCGGCGTTGACACCGACGTCGAGGCCCAGGATGCCGAGACCGCCGAGGCACCCGAGGCTGTCGCCGCCACGACCACTGATAAGGAGTAGTTGACTGTGGCAGATTTCGAAGCTACTGATTTTGACTCGGTAAAGATCTCCCTTGCCTCCGCCGACCAGATCCGTTCCTGGTCGCACGGTGAGGTCAAGAAGCCGGAGACCATCAATTACCGTACCCTCAAGCCCGAGAAGGACGGCCTGTTCTGCGAGAAGATCTTCGGTCCCGCCAAGGACTGGGAGTGCTCCTGCGGCAAGTACAAGGGCATCCGCTTTAAGGGCATCGTCTGCGAGCGCTGCGGCGTCGAGGTCACCTCGGCCAAGGTTCGTCGCGAGCGCATGGGTCACATCGAGCTCGCCGCTCCCGTGTCCCACATCTGGTACTTCAAGAGCCCCACGAGCTTCCCGATGAGCCGTATGCTCGACATCAAGTCCAAGGACCTCGAGAAGGTTCTGTACTTTGCCAGCTACATCATCACCGAGGTCGACTACGAGGCTCGCGAGGCCGACGCTGACGACCTGCGCGAGGAGCTCGCCGCCGATCTGGAAGAGATCGATGCCGAGTGCGCCCGCCAGATCGAGTCCCTCAAGGAGCAGGGCAACCCCGAGAACTTCGACGAGTTCTCCGACGAGGAGCCGCTGACCCCCGAGGAGATCGCCTCTGGCATCGTCGACATCGAGGAAGAGTGCAAGGACGAGAAGCAGCTCCGCACGGACGCCTTCAACGCCTTCATGAAGCTTACCGAGCGCGACCTCATCTCCGATGAGCCGCTGTTCCGCGAGATGACCCGTTACTACTCCATGTACTTCAAGGGTGGTATGGGTGCCGAGGCCGTCCGCGACCTGCTCGCTGCCATCGACCTCCCCTCCGAGGCCGAGAAGCTCAAGGCCATCATCGCCGACGAGGATTCCCAGAAGCAGAAGCGCGAGAAGGCCGTTAAGCGCCTCGAGGTCGTTGACGCCTTCCTGAAGGGCGGCAACAGCCCCGCGAACATGATCCTGGATGTCATTCCGGTCATTCCGCCCGATCTGCGCCCGATGGTCCAGCTCGACGGCGGCCGCTTCGCCGCGTCCGACCTCAACGACCTGTATCGTCGCGTGATCAACCGTAACAACCGACTCAAGCGCCTGCTCGACCTGGACGCCCCTGCGATCATCGTGAACAACGAGAAGCGCATGCTCCAGGAGTCCGTGGACGCCCTGTTCGACAACGGCCGTCGTGGTCGCCCGGTCTCTGGCCGTGGCGGTCGCCCGCTCAAGTCGCTCGCCGAGGCCCTCAAGGGCAAGCAGGGTCGTTTCCGTCAGAACCTGCTGGGCAAGCGTGTCGACTACTCCGGCCGTTCGGTAATCGTTACCGACCCCAAGCTGCTGTTGCACCAGTGTGGTCTGCCCAAGACCATGGCACTGGAGCTCTTCAAGCCCTTCGTCATGAAGCGCCTGGTCGAGCTCGGCAAGGTCGAGAACATCAAGGGCGCCAAGCGCGCTATCGACCGCGGTGCCACCTTTGTGTGGGATATCCTCGAAGAGGTCATCGACGGTCGCGTCGTGCTGCTCAACCGTGCACCGACCCTGCACCGTCTGTCCATCCAGGCCTTTGAGCCGGTGCTGGTCGAGGGCAAGGCTATCCACCTGCACCCGCTGGTCTGCTCGCCCTTCAACGCCGACTTCGACGGCGACCAGATGTCTGTCCACGTGCCGCTGTCCAGCCAGGCTCAGGCCGAGGCTCGCGTGCTCATGCTCTCTGCGAACAACCTGCGCTCGCCGGCATCCGGCAAGCCGGTTAACATCCCTTCGCAGGACATGATCATCGGTGTGTACTACCTCACCCAGGTCCGCGACGGCCTGCCCGGCGAGAACCACGTGTTCGCCAGCTTCGACGACGCGCTGCACGCCTATGACTGCCGCTCCGAGGTCGACATGCAGGCCAAGATTCAGGTCCGCGTGTCCGCTGCCGATGCCAATGTCATCAACGAGGACGGCACCCGTATCTTCCGCGTCAAGAACGGCAAGAACGAGTTCGTCGACTACGACGTCACCGGCAACAAGACCGCGCGCTTCGAGACCTCTATCGGCCGCATCATCTTCAACCGCCAGTGCCTGCCCGAAGACTATGAGTTCATGAACTACAAGATGGTCAAGGGCGATGTGGCCAAGCTGGTTGCCGACTGCTGCGATCGTTACCCCGAGGCCAAGGTCGGCCCGATCCTCGACGCCATCAAGTACTCCGGCTTCCACTACGCTACCCGCGCCGGCCTCACCATCTCGGTGTGGGACGCTCTCATCCCTGCCGAGAAGCAGGAGCTGCTCGATCGCGCCCAGGCCAACGTCGACCAGATCAACGAGTACTTCGAGGAGGGCTTCATCAACGAGACGGAGCGCCACATCGAAGTCGTTAACGAGTGGACCGCTTGTACCGACAAGGTTGCAGCGCTCATGCTCGACTTGTTCGACGAGGAGAACCCGCTCTATATGATGGCCGACTCCGGCGCCCGTGGTTCTAAGACCCAGCTGCGTCAGCTCGGCGGCATGCGTGGCCTGATGGCAGACATGTCCGGCGAGACGATCGACCTTCCCATTAAGGCGAACTTCCGCGAGGGCCTGTTGCCGCTCGAGTACTTCATTTCGACCTACGGCGCCCGTAAGGGCCTGGTCGATACCGCATCCCACACCTCGGACTCTGGTTACCTGACCCGTCGTCTGGTCGACGTGGCCCAGGACGTCATCGTCCGCGAGGAGGACTGCGGTACGCACGAGGGCGTCACCTACAACCTCATCATCCCCGGCACCACCGACCTCAACACCGACCTCGTCGGCCGTTGCTTCATTGAGGACGTCGTGGCTCCCGATGGCACCGTGCTCTTTGAGCAGGACGGCTACATCGAGAAGGTCGCCGACATCCAGAAGATGGTCGATGCGGGCCTCAAGAAGGTCAAGCTTCGCGCGCTGCTCACCTGCCGCTCCAAGTACGGCGTGTGCCAGAAGTGCTACGGCTGGGATCTTTCCACCCGTCGTCCGGTCGCCATCGGTACCGCGGTCGGCATTATTGCCGCCCAGTCCATCGGCGAGCCCGGTACGCAGCTTACGATGCGTACCATTCACTCCGGCGGCGTCGCTGGCGTCGACGATATTACGCAGGGTCTGCCTACGGTCAGCCGTATGTTCGATATCGTCGGCAACGTCAACGAGAAGATCCTGGGTCGCGAGGCCGAGCTGGCTCCGTACTCCGGTCACCTCTCGATTAAGCCCGAGAAGTCCGAGTACGTGCTGACGCTCACCGACTCCGAGGACCACACCCGTGTCCTCGACGAGCGTCGCGTCCCCGCTTCGGTGCGCTTTATGCCCGAGATCGAGGACGGCTGCGAGGTTCGCGCCGGCGACCAGATCACCAAGGGCTTCGTCAACTTCCGCAACCTGCGCAAGCTGACCGACATCGAGTCGACGATGCACACCTTCGTCGAGAGCGTCAAGGACGTCTACACCAGCCAGGGCGTCGACCTGAACGACAAGCACATCGAGGTGCTCGCACGTCAGATGCTGCGTCGCGTTCAGATCACCAACCCCGGTGACTCCAAGTACCTGCTTGGTCAGTACGTCGACCGCTACGAGTTCGCCGACGAGGTCGAGCGCGTTGCCCGTCTGGGCGGTCAGGCTCCCGTGGCCGAGCCCGTCATCCTGGGTACGCTCAAGGTCGCGTCCAACATCGATTCCTGGCTGTCGAGCGCTTCGTTCATCCGTACCGCCGGCGTCCTTACCGAGGCTGCCATCGAGGGCAAGGTCGACCACCTGCTCGACCTTAAGTCCAACGTCATCGTCGGTAAGAAGATCCCGGCTGGTACCGGCCTCAAGCCGTACGCCAACGCCAAGCTGACGTATCGCACGGCCGACGGCTATGTCGACATCGACGGCCCGGCTTCGCCCAACGCCAAGTCGCTGCCCGAGTGGGCTCCGGTGGAGCTCAAGGACCTGGACGAGCAGCTCCCGCAGCAGCTCGACTGGGCCGGCTACGACGAGTTCGGTGGTGCTGACGGTTCGTTCACCCGCAACGGCCATACCATCTCCGCCGAGAAGGCTCGCCTGTACCTGTTCGACGACCTGGGCGTGTCGCAGCGCTGGACCAACAAGTTCAGCGAGGTCGGCATCGAGACGGTCGGCGACCTGGTCGGCAAGTCCGAGGAGGATCTGCTGCGCATCGATGGTATCGGTGCCAAGGCGATCGAGGAGCTCCGTGACGGCCTGGAGGCCCACGACCTGCTCTACATCCTCGAGAACAACGACGACGTTGCCGACGAGGAAGACCTCTCGCAGCTGCTGCAGATGGTCTTTAGCCCCGACGGTCCGGACGATATTCTGCTGGGTACCTCCGCTCCGACGCATCATGCCGACGCCGACGAGGAGCTCCTGGGCGCCCCGATCGACGACAAGAAGGCTCCTGCCAACGGCGCGATCAACGAGGACATGGCTTCCCTCGACGAGCTGCTCAACCAGCTCGTGGACACCGACGACGCCGAAGAGGCCAAGGACAACGACGAGGAGTAATTTCCTAGTACGTTAACCTCCCTTCCAAAGACCCGTTTCCCAACAGGGGAGCGGGTCTTTTTTGTTGAAGAAAACCTGCCAAAAGGGGATAGGTTTATTTTGGTAGGTTTTTCCTGCTTGAATTTGAAACATTTCGTCCGGCAAGAGCGTATCTATGGTGAGGACCTCATCAAGGATCATTACCGTCACCGGGAGGTGATTATGGAAGAACAAACATTTAGACAGGCGGTCGAAGATCACCGAGATGTTGTGTTTCGAATCGCATTGACGTATCTGCGCGATCGCGCCGATGCTGATGATGTTGCCCAAGACGTCTTTCTTAAGTTGCTTAAAAGCGATGGAAACTTTGAAAGTTGGGAACATCTTCGCCGCTGGCTTATCCGGGTCACGATCAATGAATGTAAATCGCTCTTTCGAAAGCCATGGAGGCGTGTGGAGGATATTGAGAACCTGGCCGATTCGCTTTCGGCGGCGCAGGATGAGACCAAGGCGGTCCTGTCAGACGTTATGCGACTTCCGGAGCGATTCCGTGTCCCCATCGTGCTCTATTACTATCTGGGCTTTTCGACCTCAGAGATTGCCGAGTTGTTGCATGTACCAGCCGCGACCGTTCGAACGCGTTTAGCTCGCGGCAGATCGAAACTCAAGTTCATCCTAGAGGAGGGCGACCGTGAAATCCAATCAAATCAAGCAGGCCTTCGAGTCCGTCCAAGCCGATAGCGATCTTGCTGACCGTGTTCTTTATGCCGCTGCTGGTGAGCCGCTTCGCCGAAAGGGTCACGCGAAGCCTCTGTATGTTGCCGTGATCGGATGCCTTGCCGGAGTGCTGGCGACCGGAGGGGTCGCCTACGCCGTTGTCAATTCCGGCTATTTTGCCTCAGCCTGGGGAAACCACGGCAATGGGGATTCCATTACCTGGACCAACGGTGGCTCATCGGGGACTAAATACACCTACACCAGAGAGTTTGGTGATGGTATCGCGCCCCAAAGCCTGGAGGGTGCAGTCCAGAAGGTTAATCTGTCCGTCGAGGGTAACGGTTATACGCTCGATATCCATGAGATGGCTATCGATCAAAACGGCTGCGGCGCCGTGACGTTTACGTTGTCCAATCCAAATGGAGTTAACTGCTACAAGCCGGCAGCAGAGATCGGCGAACTTGTTCTTTATGGTGAAGAAGAACAGGGCATCGGCACGCCCGATATGAAGTTCGGCGAGGAATGGGCTGACACACGCTGCACCATTGATAAGGACACATCAAGCGATACTGTCATTAATGGCACGATGTACTTTGCTTCTATGGATCGCGAGCGAGGTTTTCAACATGCGGTCACCTGGAATATCTCGTGGACCGAGGGCGAAGGCGAGGATGCGAAGCCGTTCGAGGCATCGACGCCCGAGTTTAGCGTTGGAGCGTACGTCGATACAAAGGAACTCCGCTCCGATGACTCGACTCTTGAGATTAGCCCGTTTTCCATCCAGACGCACATCGATGATCTGGGCTATGAAGCAGTTGATAATAAGCTGACCGTCAGCTACAAGGATGGATCGGAGCAGACTATCGAAGATGACGACGCAGGGGTGTTCAACTTATATTTTTCTTATGCGCGCAATAGCGGAGAGAACATCTGGGTGCCAACGAAGTTGATTGATGTCGACCAAGTGGTCTCAGTAACGCTTGAGGGCACGAGGTGCACGTCAACAGGAGAGACCGAAACAGAAGTACCCTTTACCATCGTCTATTTGTAAGATTTGGGGCCGCTTCCTACTAGGGGAAGCGGCCTCTTTTGCGTTAAATGGAAACGCCGCCGATTTCCATGCGACAGATGAGAGCAGATTACCGCTGGAGCGCGACGTTTCCCCAGATAAAACCGACCAAAATAAACCTGTCCCTTTTTGGCAGGGAACGTTGCCCCGACGAGCACGTCGGATTCCCGGGCCGCCCGGACCGGGAATCCGCCCCCGCGCACCGAAGGGGATTCCTTTTGTGTAGGCTTTGCGGAAATATGCTCATTTTGGGATACGCCCGGCGGCGTGGTCTGTTGACGGCACAGCTAACGCCACGTATCCTATCGAACTGCGTGTTTCGTAGGGGGATGCTGACCCCTCGATTCAAGCCGTTGCACTTTACAGAAAGCTGGAATCATTCGAGAAGGAGTACGCTTTGCCTACTATTAACCAGCTGGTTCGCCAGGGCCGTCGTTCCGTGCCCAAGAAGTCCAAGAACGCTGCCCTGCAGCACAACTCCCAGAAGCGCGGCGTGTGCACCCGCGTCTTCACCACGAGCCCCAAGAAGCCGAACTCGGCTCTTCGTAAGGTTGCCCGTGTTCGCCTCGTCAACGGCATCGAAGTTACTGCTTACATCCCGGGTGAGGGCCACAACCTGCAGGAGCACTCCATCGTGCTCGTCCGCGGCGGTCGTGTCCGTGACCTCCCTGGTGTCCGTTATCACGTCATCCGTGGCGCCTACGACGCTGCTCCGGTCCAGAACCGTATGCAGGCCCGTTCCAAGTACGGTGCTAAGCGCCCCAAGGCTAAATAAGCCAGATAACGTTTTGATACTTTCGCCGTGTGCCGCCTAAGCGCCGCACGGTAGACACTTAAGGAGATTTCACATGCCGCGTCGTGCAGCAGCTAATCGTCGTGAGGTTCAGCCTGACGCCGTTTACAACAACCGCCTGGTGACTCAGCTCATCAACAAGGTCCTTCTTGACGGCAAGAAGGCCACCGCTGAGCGCATCGTTTACACCGCTTTCGAGATCGTTGCCGAGAAGTCCGAGGGTGGCGACGCTCTCGCTACCTTCAAGAAGGCTATGGACAACGTCAAGCCCACGCTCGAGGTTAAGCCCAAGCGTGTCGGTGGCGCTACCTATCAGGTCCCGATGGAGGTCAACTCCCGTCGTTCCACCGCTCTGGGTATCCGTTGGATCGTCAACTTCTCCCGCGCTCGCAAGGAGAAGACCATGGCCGAGCGTCTCGCCAACGAGATCCTCGACGCTTCCAACGGCCTGGGCGCTTCCGTCAAGAAGCGTGAGGACGTCTTCAAGATGGCCGAGGCCAACCGCGCGTTCTCTCACTATCGTTGGTAAGTTAAGGTAAGGAACTAACATGGCTAAGCCTAAGTACAAGCTTTCCGATACCCGTAACATCGGCATCATGGCCCACATCGATGCCGGTAAGACCACCACGACCGAGCGTATTCTTTACTACACCGGTAAGACCCACAAGATCGGTGAGGTCCATGAGGGCGCTGCCACCATGGACTGGATGGTTCAGGAACAGGAGCGCGGCGTAACCATTACCTCCGCTGCTACCACGTGCTTCTGGAACAAGGACGGTAAGGACTACCGCATCCAGATCATCGACACCCCGGGCCACGTTGACTTCACCGCCGAGGTCGAGCGCTGCCTGCGCGTCCTCGATGGCGCTGTTGCCGTCTTCGACGCCGTTGCCGGCGTTCAGCCCCAGTCTGAGACCGTTTGGCGTCAGGCTTCTACCTTCAACGTCCCCCGCATCGCCTTTATCAATAAGTATGACCGCGTGGGCGCTGACTTCTTCAACGCTATCGAGACCATGAAGGATCGTCTCGACGCTAACGCCGTGGCCGCTCAGGTCCCGATGGGCGCCGAGGACAACTTCTGGGGCGTCATCGACCTGGTCACCATGACTGCATGGGACTTCAAGGCCGACGAGAAGGGTATGACTTACCCCGAGCCGATGGACGAGATCCCGGCTGAGTTTGCCGACATCGCTGCCACCAAGCGCGAGGAGCTCCTTGACGCTGCTGCCAGCTTTGACGACGAGCTCATGGAGAAGATCCTCATGGAGGAGGACTTCACCGTCGAGGAGCTCAAGGCGGCTCTGCGTAAGGGCGTTCTGGCCAACGAGCTCAACCTCGTCTTCGTGGGCTCCGCCTACAAGAACAAGGGCGTTCAGGAGCTGCTCGACGCTGTCGTCGACTACCTGCCCAGCCCGCTCGACGTCGAGGCCGTCACCGGTACCGATCCGGACACCGGCGAGGAGATCCAGCGTCATCCTTCCTTCGACGAGCCCTTCTCCGGTCTGGTCTTCAAGATCATGACCGACCCGTTCGTCGGTAAGCTCACCTATGTCCGCGTTTACTCCGGCCGTGCCGAGTCCGGCTCCTACGTGGTCAACGCTTCCAACGGTCAGCGCGAGCGCCTCGGCCGCATCCTCGAGATGAACGCTGCCGAGCGTATCGACCGTGACGACGCCGCTGCCGGCGACATCGTCGCTTGCGTCGGCTTCAAGAACTCCACCACCGGTGACACCCTGTGCGCCGAGGGCAAGGAGATCGTCCTCGAGAAGATCGAGTTCGCTAAGCCTGTTATCGACGTTGCCATCGAGCCCAAGACCAAGGCCGAGCAGGACAAGATGTCCCTGGCTCTGACCAAGCTCGCCGAGGAGGACCCGACCTTCCAGGTGTCCACCAACCACGAGACCGGCCAGACCATCATCGCCGGCATGGGCGAGCTGCACCTCGAGATCATC
>CATZIG010000060.1 GCA_958419975.1 uncultured Collinsella sp. | reverse complement strand
TCTTCGCGAAGGTGCCGCTGCTAAGGGTATCGATTTGGTTTCTCAGTCCGGTGCGTACGGAAGCCACTATGAGACGATGGATCAGTACAACGTGATTGTTCTGGCGCCCCAGGCACGCATGTACTATGACGCTATGAAGGCCGATACTGATCGCCTTGGAATTAAACTGCTCACCACAAGGGGCAAGGAGTATATCGACCTTACCAACGATCCCGAAGGTGCAATTGACTGGATCGTTCAGGAGCTGGCCAAATAGTGGATGCACTTCGTCGTTGATTCGTCGGTATATGGTACGGCCCCGCAGCTTATTGAGCTGCGGGGCCGTATTTCGTTGGGTATCTAATTGAGACAATGAGCGCAACCGTCGTGAGATCGCATTGGCGCTCTCCGAGTCACCGACAAACTGCCTTCTATCTATGTGACCAATTCGCTTTCGGCCTTTAGCCTGCTCGAGGCGCGCGAGGATTGCGAGCTGTGCCTGGTGGGCGGCATGTACCGTCGCCGCACCGCCGCCTTTGTGGGCCCCATGGCCGAGGATGCCCTGCGCGCACTAGGGATTGACACGGCGTTTATCGGTGCCAACGGCATTCTGGACGGCGACGTGTCCACGTCCAACATGGACGAGGGCCGCATCCAGCAGCTCGCCTTTAGCAAGGCCGATACGCGCTACCTCATCGCCGACTCCAGCAAGATCGGCAGGCGATACTTCTGCCCCCCCCTGCCGGCGCAGGGGTACCGCTTTAAAATGACGCGTAAATGACTTTGAGCAACAAGGATGAGGCTATTCTGAGATATGACTAGACTCCGTATTTCGTCTTTATGTCCATTGAGAATGAATCGTAGTCTTCATAGAGCCCTTCTCTGCTTTCATCCTCGGCGTGGTTTACACGTTCAAGGAGTTTATCCTTTGGAGACTCTTTTGTTATTGCGGCCTCGCCATCGGGTATTGTGGCTTGTAAGAATAGTTCTAGAGCATGGGCGTCTTTGAGTATGTAGCCCGTCGAACGACCCGCTCCTGTTTTTTCGATTGCGCTGCAACTAACAAGCTGACCGAGGGTTCGTTTAACGGTTACCTCGCTGATATCGGGGCAGTTGGACCGGATGTCGGATTTCTTAATGACGCCGGGTCTCTGTTGAAATAGAACAGCGATGCGCGCTTGCTTCGACATGGGACGAGTGCTTGATTCAATTAAGGTACGCTGCTCGAGCTGTCGGTAGGCGGCCAGGGTTGTTCCGAGCATGAAACGGATAAAGGGTACTTCGGTGTTTTGATTTTCATTCCATCCAGTGGAGCTTGCAGCGAGGGCGTTGTAGTAAAGCGCTTTGTTGTCTTCAATAAGTCGCTCGATGCTGATGTAACGCGCAACGTCGTATCCAGTCTTTTCGAGCAGCAGCGTTGTAAGGAGCCGACTCATCCTGCCATTGCCATCGTTGAAGGGATGAATGCTAACAAAATCGAAGATAAAGCGGAGCGATATAAGGAGGGGATCGCAAACTTGGCGAGATAAAGCATCGTTGAGGGACTGGCAGGCTTCTTTAATAAGTCCCGGGGTTGCTAGAGCCGAAGGGGGCCTAAAGCGCACAAATCGATTACCTTGATCGTCAATGGAGACGATTTCGTTATCGCCATCTTTCCAATGGCCTCCATACGAGATTGCCGTGTGCGCCATGAGGTCACGATGCAACTGCAGAATGACCGATGGCGTTACGGGAATGGAATCGTGTTGCTCGTGAATAAGCGACAGCACATCTCGGTATCCAGCGATTTCTTCCTCTGCACGGGAGCTTGGCTTGGCGGAATACGCCATGATCGCTTTGAGTCTTTTTTGGGTGGTAACAATTCCTTCAAGTCCGTTGGAGGATCGGGTGCTTTGGATCTTAGCCTCCTCCATTAGGGACGATAGAAGCTCGGGTTTGACTTGACTCAGAGCAAGCTGACGGCCTTTATGCTCGCGTATCGAGAGGAGGAGGTTGGTGATTGGAGTTGCTTCGAGTTCCGCTGGGACTGTGGTGTAATCGAACTGACGCATGCGGCTCCTTTCGGTATCACGAACATACTTTCGATATCATAATATCATTAAATGATACCGAAAGTATGTTCGTGATACCGAAAACTGGAAACCATGCTTCATAACTGCTTGGAAAGTTCGGATTTGACTATCTTATTGTCTCGATCTGTAACAGGTAGACGGTCGAAAGTGGGCTATGTGTTACAGATTGAGATATTTCTGCTCGGGCGTTCTGTTTGTCTTGATCTGTAACAGCTAGGGCCGAAAATCCCTGCTAGATGTTACAGATCGAGATAAACGGCCCGCACGGGCTCACCAAAAACAAAAAGGCCGCATGCGAACCCGTGGAGGGATTCGCATGCGGCCGACAGGGGGTATGCGGCAAAAGTTAGGCCATGAGCAGGCCGGTCTCCGCGACGTTCTTGTACCAGTACGCGCTCGCCTTGGGATAGCGCTTCTGGGTCTCAAAGTCGATGTAGAACAGGCCATAGCGCTTGTTATAGCCGTTGGTCCAGGAGAACTGGTCCTGCAGAGACCACACGAAGTAACCGTCGACGTTTACGCCGCCGTCGATTGCCTTGAGGATCCATGCGAGATGCTGACGCATGTAGTCGATGCGAGGGGCGTCGTCGATAAAGCCGTCCTCAAAGTCGTCCTTATAGCCCATGCCGTTCTCGGTGATGTAGATCTTCTTGTAGTTGGGGTAATCGTTCTTAATGCGGAGCAGCAGGTCGTAGAGGCCCTCGGGATAGATAATCCAGTCCCAATCGGTGGTGGGTACGCCTTCGCGCACGCATGACTCGCCCACGCCCTTGAGGAACCAGCGCGAGGAGCCCTTGTCGCCGGTGCCATTGTGGTTGATGTCGTTTTCGCCTTCGGCGGCACGCAGGAACTGGCACTTGTAGGTGTTGACGCCCAAGCAATCGTTGTAGGGGAGCGCGGCGGTCAGCGCGGCGATGTCCTCGTCGCGGACGTCGAGCTCGCCGCCGGCGATATGGGCCAGCTTGGTCGCAGCCTCCATGGTGTCAGCTGCATAGTGGCCGCGGAAGGTGGCGTCGAGTACCCAGCGGTTGTTGATGACGTCGGCCATGCGAGCTGCCTCGCAGTCGGCGGCGTTGTTGGGATCGAGGGGATACTTGGGCTCCAGGTTCTGGACAATGCCGATCTCGCCCTCAAAGCCGCCCTCATGGAAGGCAACGACAGCCTTGGCGTGGGCCACCATCATGTTGTGCATGAGCTGGAAGGCCTTGTCCAGGCGATACTTCTCGCCGTGCGGCCAGTTGCCGACGATAAAGCTGCCCTCGGCGGTCGCGGGAATCTCGTTAAAGGTGAACCAGTGCTTGACCTCGGTGAACTCGGCAAAGCAGAACTTGGCGTACTCGACAAAGGCGTCGATCGTCGTGCGCGTCAGGAAGCCCTCGCCGCCGTTCTGGTAAAAGGCCTCGGGCGTATCGAAGTGATCGAGCGTGACATAGGGGGTAACGCCGGCTTTATTGCAGGTGGCGAAAAGCTCGTGATAGAAGGCGACACCCTCGGGGTTGATCTCGCCAGTGCCGCTGGGGAAGATGCGGCTCCAAGCGATGGAGACGCGGATACCGTTGATGCCAAAACGCTGGCACAGGTCGATATCGACCGGATACTTGTTGTAGAAATCGCTTGCGGGGTCGGGGGAGAAGCGACCCTGGGCAGCCAGGAAATCGTCCCAGGGCACTTTGCCCTTGCCGTGCGTGCGGGTCTCGCCTTCAACCTGGTAAGCAGCGGTGGCGCCGCCAAACACAAAGCCGTCGGGGAACTGCATGGGGTTGGTCATGAGTCATCCTTTCTGTGGGATTCGAATAGGGAGAGGTGCCCGAACTGGGGATCCGGGCACCAACAGAGGGAGGAACCTAGTCGAGGTTCTCGCGGAGCCACTTGATGGCGCCAGCGGGGTCGCGAGTAAGGTCGATATATTCCTTACCGCGCGGGGCGAGCAGCTTAATGCCCAGGCGATCGGTGTCGGCCTTCATGTCGTTGTAGTAGCTACGGACCTGCGGGGCAAGCACGATAACGTCGTACTGATCCATGATGGCAGTGTGCTGGCCATAGGCGCCTGCGGAGGAAGCGATGTTCTCTCCGGTCTGCGCGGCACCTTCCTTGATGGCGTTGGCAAGCATGGCAGAGGTGCCGGCGCCGGCGCACAGGACGAGGACCTTCAGACCGTCGACATCCTTCTTAGCGGATGCATCGGCAGCGGGCTCGGGCTGATCGGCGACAGGCTTGCTGTCAGCGGCAGCGGCGGTCGGCTCGACGGCAGCGGTGGCCTGCTCGACAGCGGGCGCAGAGGTGCTGGCGGCGATGGTGGCAGCACCATCGGACTCGAGACCCAGCTCGGCGGCGCGCTCGGCTTCCTGGTCGCAGAGCAGCTTATCGTATGCCTTCAAGAACGGCAGGTAGATGATGGCGTCCAGCAAGATGATGATCGCGACAAATACCAGGGCGATAAGCTGGAAGTTTGTAGTGATGAAGATGCCGATGGGGGCAGGGGTAGCCCAAGGCACCACGAAGGAGAAGCCGTTCATGCCCACGTTGTCGATAAAGAACTTGGCAACACTCACGTTGACGCAGCCGGCGGCAACAAAGGGGATGAGCATGTAGGGGTTAAGGATCATCGGCGCGCCAAAGAGCAGCGGTTCGTTGACGGCGAAGGCAACAGGAACAATCGAGGCCTTGCCGACGGCTTTGAGCTGTTTGGACTTCATAAAGAGAATCAGCAGAAGCGGCACGATGAACGTGGCGCCGGTGCCGCCGAACTCACCCACGAGCGACATGTTAAAGGTGAGGGAGTGGGCGGGGTGGCCACCGGCCAGCAGAACCTGCAGGTTCTCGGCCTGGTTGGCAAGACGGATGGGGTCGATGCCCGGCTGGACAATCGAAGGGCCGTGGACGCCGATGAACCAGAAGAACGCGGTGGCCGCCTGAATAAGGATGAGTCCGGGGTAGGTCTCTGCCGCAGTGAAGAGCGGGGAGAGCAGTTTGATAAGCAACTCGGAGAACGGAACGCCCATGAGGTTGCGCACAACGACATCGACGATGCCGCAGATGATGACAGCACCGCCAAAGGGGATGATGTCGCGGAAGTTCTGAGCGATGGCGCCCGGGACCTCCTTGGGCAGCTTAATGGTCAGATCGCGCGAGACGCAGAATTTGTAGACCCACACGGTAATGAACGCGGCGATATAGGCCGAGAACAGACCGCGCGTGCCCATGCTGGTGCAATCGAAGACCGAAAGTTCGGAGCCGTTGAACTTGGTGGTGAACTGCGTGACTGCGAGCAGCAGCATGCTGCACTGGGCGGCCACCATGGTGGAACCGTCGTTGAGCACTTTGCCGGCGGGCATACGACGGTTCATGGATGCCGTGAAGTTCTTGGCAGTGGTGCCGGCAACCATGATGCCCATGACGCCCATGGTGAAGTTGTACAGCTTGTTGCACCAGTCGATGAGCGGCTGGGGCAGCGTGATGCCGACAACGCCGGGAAGGGTGGCAATGAGCAGAAAGATCGAAGAGGTGAGGACAATGGGCATGCACCCAAGGAATCCGTCCTTGATGGCCTGGAGGTAGATGTTCCTCGAGATCTTCTCAAAGAACGGTTGATGCTTTT
Source organism: uncultured Collinsella sp. (assembly GCA_958419975.1). Classification (GTDB taxonomy): domain Bacteria; phylum Actinomycetota; class Coriobacteriia; order Coriobacteriales; family Coriobacteriaceae; genus Collinsella. The sequence goes on along the minus strand of CATZIG010000060.1, from coordinate 3,901 downwards.
CGAGCATCTTTACGATGGCGTCCATAGAGCTCCTTTGCTGCTTGATGCGCGATGCATGTGGATGGAACTGGTCGTCGATGGATGGTCAGGACTGCCCGGAAACCTTCCTGCTTAAGGAAGGCATTACGAAATGACAACGTTGTCATTTCGTTAATGACAACGTAAGACATTTTTGGAAGAGCAACAAGGATATACGGGTGAGCGGTCGATATTGTTCGGTAAACGGTTGATTTATCAGTCAGGCAGGTAGTGTATGCTAGAACGCAAAAACAAGCGATGTAAAACCGACTGGAGAAGCAGTGGCAACGATGGACAAGAAAAATGTCTCAATGAATGATGTGGCGATTGCCGCTGGTGTTTCTCTCAAGACGGTTTCGCGCGTGATTAACGAGCCCGATAGCGTGCGAGAGTCGACACGCGATAAGGTTCATTCGGCCATGGAGGCGCTCGGGTTTCGAGCCAACTTTGCCGCGCGTTCGCTCAAGTTGGGCCGTTACGGGTGCATCGGCGTCGTGCTGTTCCACTTGTCGGGCGGTGCCGTGGACATGATCGACGGTATCGCCGATGCCGCCGAAGAGCGAGGCTTTGCTCTTACGATGATCAAAAAGCGGGCGGGGGAGAAGATGACCCTTGCCGAAGCGGCGCGTAGGATGTCGCAGCTCCCCGTCGACGGCATGATTTTCAACCTGCGCCAGATGGTCGATGACTTTGATACCTTTGAGGCGCCGAAAGACCTCAAGACGGTGATTATCACACCGATGGAACATCCTACCTGCTCTACCGTCAGTGACGACCAAGAGGGCGGCGCGCGCATGGCGTGCGAGTACTTCTTGAACCACGGGCACAAGAACGTGTACTTCGTCTCTGGTAAGAAAGAGTCACTGTCGAGCCAGTGCCGTATGAAAGGTTGGCGAGCGGCACTCGAGGCACGTGGCATTGAGCCGCCCGAGCCTCTGCAAGGCGATTGGAATGCGGATAGTGGCTATGCCGCGGGCCTTGTGCTTGCCGATAAGCCCGATTGCACGGCGGTCCTCGCTGCTAACGACTGCATGGCAAACGGCGTGATGATGGCTCTACGTGACAAAGGGCTCAATGTGCCCGACGACGTGTCCGTGATCGGCTTCGACGATGAGCTCTACAAGACGATTCCCAACTCGATTCTGACGTCGGTGAAGTTTCGCCACCGCGAACTGGGCATCCGTGCGCTTAACGAGGTCGTCGCAGGTATGGAAGCCCCGAGCTCCAGAAGTCGTACGCTCGTCTCGGGCGTGTTGGTCGAGCGTTCCAGCGTGAGGGATCTGCGGGCGTAGACGTGCTCGGCCTGCTCGTCTAAATCTGTAACAGGTGGGACCCGAAAACTCGACTAGGTGTTATAGATTGAGATTTTGTCTACCCAGCCATCATCTTTGTCTCGATCTGTAACAGTTAGGAGTGAAATGACCAGCCAGGTGTTACAGATCTAGATTGATTGGATTGACCCATCTGTTTGTCTCGATCTGTAACATCTAAGCGGTCAAAAGCGGTCTACATGTTACAGATTGAGATTTTTGGCTTGGCCTGTGCGTTCACCTCGATCTGTAACAGCTGGGACCCAAAAACTCGGCTAGATGTTACAGATTAAGATGAACAGGAGGACGGGTGCGGTCTAAACAAAATGGCCCGCGCATCACGCATCGATGCACGGGCCATTTTTTTTCTGCGAGCGGCAGGTGGCGTCAGCGTCTTATGCCTCGAGGTTTTCCTCGATCCAGGCGACGGCACCCTTGGGATCCTTAGTGAGGTCGATGTACTGTTTGCCCTTGGGCGACAGCATCGTGATGCCCAGGCGGTCGGTGTCGGCCTTCATCTCGTTGTAATAGGTGCGAACCTGCGGAGCCAGGACGATGACGTTGTACTGGTCCATGATGGCGTAGTGGCTGCCGTAGGCACCGGCGTTGGCGGTAATGTCGATGCCCAGCTCGTCGGCGCCTTCCTTAAGCGCGTTGGCGAGCAGTGCAGAGGTGCCGGCGCCAGCGCACAGAACCAGAACCCTCAGATCCTTGCCCTTAAGGGCGGACGGAGCTGCGGAGGCCTCAGTGGCAGAAGCGGTCTCGACAACAGGAGCCTCAACGGCGGGGGCGGCAGCGGTCTTGACGGCCTTGGTCTCCTCGGCCTCTTCTTCGGCCAGGGTCTCGGCCTCCTGCTTGCACAGGACGTTGTCGTAGGCCTTGCAGAACGGGTAGTAGATTAAGAAGTCAACGACCAGCAGGACGACAACCAGGACCAGAGAGATCGGCTGGAAGTTGGTGTCGATGAAGGTGCCGATCGGTCCGGGGAGTGCCCACGGCATGGCATAGATAAAGCCGTTCATGCCCAAAAAGTCGATGAAGAACTTACCAATGAGGACGTTGGCCACGGGGGCAAACAGGAACGGGATCAGGAAGTACGGGTTGAGGATGATGGGCGCGGCGAACAGCAGCGGTTCGTTGACGGCGAACATCACGGGTACGACAGAGGCTTTGCCGACGGCCTTGAGCTGCTTGGAGCGCATAAAGAGCAGGAAGATGATCGGGACAATGAACGTGGCGCCGGTGCCGCCGAGTTCGCCGATGTAGTTACCGAAGTTCTCGGTCAGGGCGAGGGCGGGGTGACCGCCGGCCTGCAGCGTGGCGAGGTTGGTGGTGATGTTGCCAAACAGCGCGGCGTTGAGGGCAGGCTTAACGACCGAGGGGCCGTGGATGCCCATGAACCAGAACAGCGGGATCATGAACCAGATGAGGGCGAGGCCGGCGTAGGAATCGGCAGCGGCGAACAGCGGGCTCACCAGCGTGGAGATGACGTTGGCAAACGGGACGGCCAAGCAGGTGCGGCAGATAACGTCGATGACGGCGACAAACAGGATGGAGAAGCTGAAGGCGAAGATGTCGCGGAAGTTCTGGGCGATGGCGCCGGGGACTTCTTTGGGCAGCTTGATAGTGATGTCTCGCTTAATGCAGAAGGCATAGATGTTGACCGTGGCAAATGCGGCGACAAAGGAGCTCAGTAGGCCCTTGGTGCCCATGTTGTCGGTAAAGAACACCGAGACATCGGCGCCGTCGATCTTGGCACTCGTCTGGGTAACGGCCAAGATGAGCATAGCGCACATGGCGGCGACCATGGTGCTCGTGGCGTTGATGGCCTTGCCGGCAGGCATGCGGCGGTTCTTGGAGCCGGTCAGCGCGCTTGCGGTGGTGCCGGCGACCATGATGCCCACGACGCCCATCGTGAAGTTGTAAACCTTGTTGCAGAAGTTCACGACGTCGACGTTCCACCAGTCGGGCAGCGTAAAGCCGCCGACCGTGGCGACAACGCCCGGCAGGGTCGAAATAAGCAGGAAGACAGAAGAAGACAGGATGATGGGCATTGCTGCCAAAAAGCCGTCTTTAATGGCCTGAAGGTAGATGTTCTTAGAGACCTTGTCGAAGTACGGCTGACCTTTCTCCAAGAACTTAACGATCGATTCCATAGTTCACGCTCCTCTTTGCATGAAATCTTAATGGCATGGACGTTGAAAACCTATATGGTCTCCCGCTTGCTAAAAGCCCGGGTGCAGGCGGGGTCGGTCCCAGGGGGAGAGAGGGGAGCGGCTGGGTTTGTATCGCATAGGGCCGCTCCCCTCTCGGGGGAAAGCGAGGCGATGCGCTACTGCGCGTCCGCCATAGTGTCGGCGAGCTCCTTGTACCAGAGTGCCGACTGCTTGATGTAGCGTTTTTGCGTGTCGAAGTCGATGTAGAACAGGCCGTAGCGCTTGTTATAGCCGTTGGCCCACGAGAACTGGTCCTGCAGGCTCCAGATAAAGTAGCCCTGGACGTCGACGCCCTCGGCGCGCGCCCGGAGCACCTTCTCCATGTGCTGGTCGACAAAGTCGATGCGCTCGGGATCG
>CATZIG010000059.1 GCA_958419975.1 uncultured Collinsella sp. | reverse complement strand
GCTCCCGTGAATGCGCATGGCGACGGCGTCAAGATCGAGTACGACGACGGTCGCGCCTATCAGCTGCACACGCAGGAGCTCGTCGCCGGCCAGGGTATGCATCCTCAGGATCCCGCGGCCGCCATCAAGGCGCTCGAGGGATGCGAGTTTGGCTACGTGTACCTGGAGCCGACCGACAAGCTGGGCGCCGACGTTCCCAATCCCAAGAGCCACATCTGCTACGGCTTTGCCACGCATGTGGTCATTCTGGATGATGACGGCCGCGTGAGCGAGGTCTACGCCGCGCACGATTCCGGCAAGGTGGTCAACCCCATCTCCATCCAGGGTCAGATCGAAGGCGGTGTGCTCATGGGTATGGGTTACGCACTTACCGAGGACTGGCCGCTCAAGGACTGCGTGCCCCAGGCAAGGTACGGTACGCTCGGGCTGTTCCGTGCACCCGAGATTCCGGATATCCACGCTATCTACGTGGAGAAGGACGAGCTGTTGCCCGTGGCATACGGCGGCAAGGGCATCGGCGAGATCGCAACGATCCCCACGGCGCCCGCCGTGCAGAACGCCTACCGCGCGTTTGACGGCAAACTACGTCCGGATCTGCCCATGGTGGATACGCCCTACAGCCGCGCCCGTCACCGCGGGTAGGGTAGAGCGCGGACGGTCATTGCTTACGGGCTGTTCGCGCTCAGCATCAACTGCATATGCTGCACCTTTGGCCCCAGCTCCATCGCGAGCCGGGGCCTTTTGTTTGGAGCGCCTCCGCATGCGGAAGCTGCGTCCCAGATTTCGGCTCCAGAATGGGACGTACTTTCCGGACGGGGCTTCAAACGGAAACTGTATCCCGGATTCGACGCTCAGAATGGGATGCGTTTTCCGGTAGAGGCCTCAAATGGAAAGTGTGTCCCGGAATATGGCTCCAGCCTGGGATGCATTTTCCGGTTGAAGCCTCAAGCGGAAACTGCGTCCCGGAATTCGGTCTCGGAACGGGTCGTGCTTTCCGGATCGCCCCTCAACCGGAAGCTGTGTCCCGGAATCATGCCTCAGAATGGAACGCGCTTTCCGTTGGCGTGGCCGTTGGGAAAACACGGCCCAGATAGGGGGGGATGCGATCCGGCGATGCGCGGCCTAGCAGCTCCTACAGGTCCACCTCGTTGAGCCATGTCGGTAGAGCGGTCTGCCGGATGCCTGCCGTCTGCAGCTTTTTGGCGAGCATTCCTGCCGAGCGGACCTCGTTCATGGTAAAGCGCAGCAGAGGGTGGCCGTAGAGCGATAGGTGCGCCTCGCGCTGTCGTTCGGCAACGAGCGCCTCGGCGGTGGTGCGTCCGGCCAGCATGGTCTGGTCGGTATATTTGATGAGCCCGTCGAGCTCGCCCAGCGTGAGTTCCCGCGCCTGGCGCTCCCAGGCAAAGTCCGTTCGTATGGGCTTGGCCGAATCGAAGGGGTCCGTCAACTCGTATTGAAGCCAGTCGGGCGCAAAGCCCGTCTCGATCATGACGGCTCGGGTGACCGATTCCCCGCCGCTCTCGGCGCGGGCGTCGGCATATCGAAGCGTTGTGAGGGCGGTGCGAATCGCGCGACCATTGCGTGCAGTCGCTCGTTGCTCAACGGCCTCCATCAGCTGTTCCGGCGCAAGGCCGAGCTTTGAGATCGCCGAATCGGCAATGGGCATGCCGTCGGCAAAACCAGTTTGCAGCAGGCAATCTGTGGCCGTTTGGATGGGCGGCGTTACCGATATGCCGGCTTTGCGTATTGCTCCGGCCGGCTCAATCTGGTGCCGCTGAATATGTGCGCCCGGACGAGCCGACGGCTTTGTCGAGCTGCAAACATGCACGACGTTCAGGTGTCGCCACGAGACCTCGAGCCCCAGCAGGCAAGCTGCCGAAAACGAGCAGAACGTCCAATCGGGATGGATGATCGCAAGGGCGCGGATAATCTCGCAATGGCGTTGCGCTCGGTTGAGTTCATCCCAGCGCGTTTTTCGCGCAAACAACCCCGGAATGGGCGAGACAACCGTGCCGCCGGTGCGCCGAAGGAGCGCTTTCCGGATCGCCGCGCTCGGGGGAATCAGACAGCGCCCCTCTTGTTCGGCTTGAGTGAGCAGTTGGTCGATGAGCTGGTCATTGCAATGGGTCATGAGCTACCGCCTCCTTTTGGATAACAAAAACGTATCAGCTGGAACTTGCCGCTCAGCTGACCAAAAGCTGACCAAAATCTAACCATGCAGGTAGATGGCCTGGTTTTGACGTCATTTTTTGAAGCTGAATCGGTGGGCGGTAATCGGCGACCTTGAACGGTAGCTGGATATGAAGTCTTGGTAAGTTTCGAGACGTGTACTTTTTGAAAAAGAGCATTCTATCTGCTGTTTTGTGTTTCTGGATCGCATATTTGAAGGCATGTGATAAGGGCGGAGGATCGTCGTCTTGTACCTGAGGAAACCGTGACCCGGAATGAGCGCTCGGAATGGGATGCATTTTCCGGTAGAAGCTTCAGCGGAAAGTGCATCCCAGAATTCAGGCTCAGAACGGGACACGCTTTCCGGATGGAATGCTTGGCGGAAACTACGGCCCAGTTTTTGGCTCCAGAACGGGATATATTTTCCGGAACGGTCCACGTGCGGTGGTGTACCCCCCCCCTTGCGTGGCCCGCTTGTCGAATTACGTTATAGCTAGCTATATTATAGGAAGATATAATATAGCTAGCTATAACGTAAAGGAAGGATGGCCCTATGTTTATCGGAAGAACAGCGGAAATGTCCGAGCTCAATCGACTGTATGGCACGGGCTCCTTTGAAATGCCTGTGATTTACGGCCGCCGTCGTGTGGGTAAAACGCGCCTTATCACAGAGTTCATCCAAGGCAAGAAGGCTATTTACTTTCAAGCTCGTCGTACCAATGCGGAGGCAAACCTGCACGGCTTTAGCCAGGCGATACTTGCAGGCTCGGTTGGTGCTGCAGGCGTGTCGTTTCGTAGTTTTGACGAAGCGTTCGATGCATTGGCCACCATGGCTCGCACGGAACGTTTGATTGCCGTGATCGACGAGTATCCCTATCTCGCCCAATCGAATCCCGAGATCAGCTCGTTGCTGCAAGACAAGATCGACCACTTATACAAAGAGACCAGGCTAATGCTGATCCTATGTGGCTCGTCTCTTTCGTTTATGGAGGAACAGGTGTTGGGCTACGAGAGCCCACTATACGGTAGGCGTACGGCCCAGTTTAAGATCATGCCGCTCGATTTTACGACGACCCTCGGGTTGTGGCAGAGCATGGGTCGCGAAGACGCTGCGGTTTGCTATGGCATGACGGGCGGCATTCCTGCATATATCGAGAAAGTCGATCCTGCCGCACCGCTCAAGGACAACATCAAACGTCTTTTTCTTACTCCTACGGGCTATCTCTTTGAGGAGCCGAGTAGCCTGCTATTACAAGAGTGCCGCAATCCCGAGCAATATGATGCGATCGTGCAGGCAATTGCTCAGGGGTGCTCGAAGATTTCGGAGATTGCGAGCTCTACGGGAATCCCTGCGAGCAACGTAAAGAGCTATGTGGATAAGCTGGCATCGCTTGGGATTGTCGAGCGCGAGCTGCCCTTAAACGAGACGAGCAATAAGCGAGCCGTGTATCTGCTGAGCGATCAGATGTTTAGGTTCTGGTACCGGTTTGTGCCGCAGAACATCGGGCTGATTCAAAACGATATGGCCGAGATGGCGTATAAGCGCATTGAGCCGCACGTATCGGATTACATGGGCACGGTCTTTGAGCTTATATGCAGGCAATACGTGTACGAACTTGCGCGGGCGGGCCAGCTCGATGTGGTTCCGGCGAGCGTCGGGCGCTGGTGGGGGACGGACAATCGCACGCATACGCAGGAAGAAATCGACTTGATTGTTGACGATGGCGAGGGCACTGCGCTGTTTGCGGAGTGCAAATGGCGCAATGAGCCGGTGGGCGAGGATGTTCTGGAAAAGCTCGTGTACCGAAGCGAGCTCTTTAGACGGCAGCATAAAAGCTACGTGATCTTCTCGAAGCGTGGCTTTACGCAAGGATGTCAGGATGCTGCGGCGAGCAGGGGAGATACCAAGCTGATTTCGTTTGCCGAGATGTGCGAGCGGAGATAACCAAGCGCGCTCTGATTTGATGCTCGGAATGGGATGCGCTTTCCCTTTGCGGCCTTTGGCGGAAACTACGTCCCGGATTCCCGCTTCAGGATGGGATGCCGTTTCCGATAGAGGCATGGGGCGGAAAGTGCGTCCCAGAATCCGGCGCAACGCCGCTGGAGTAGAGGGGCGAGCTCCGGACTTCGTAACCGAAAATCCATTTGTTAAACCTGGCACCCGTGGGTAGAATAAGGTCGACGGCAGCCCAAGGGTGATAGCTGGGCAGCGCCGTTACTTCGATTAAGGGGTCAATGCCTTAGAGGCGTCGACCCCTCTTTTTCTGCTTCGTACGCTGCTTGAGTGCCTCGGTAAGTCCGATAAGCGCCGTGAGGAGCGAGACCAAAGCGGTCAGGAGCTTCACGAAATCAGTCAGATCGGTCATGGGCATCACCTCCCGTCGCATGGAGGGCGCTGCCCGGCACATGGAACTGCCGTCAACAACTGCAATTCTATCAAAGTACTGCTATAAATACGAATATATGTTCGATAATAACAGTGACATGATTCTCTCAAAGTGTGGCTTTACGCAAGGATGCCGGAAAGCCGTGCTGTGCGATTTCATGTCCGCACGGGTTCCTATCCTTACGGCAATGTAGCCGCCTATGTAACGAGCGACGGTTGACGGAGAAAGGCCCTGACCGTGCCAGACAAAAAGACGCCGGATATTTCGGCCATCGATACGACGAACTTTGCGCGCCAGATCGTGCTCGACTTTGAGTTTGCGCCGGTGCCAAAGCAGCGCCAGCGCCGCGGACTACGTAACGAGATTATCGAGGTCGGCGCTGTTAAGCTCGATTACCACGGCAACGTGATGGGCGAGTTCTCGCAGTTTGTGCAGACAGAATTTACCGAAGGCGTTGCGTTCCCCGTCCGCGAGCTCACAGGGATATCGGCTGTGGACACTGCGATGGCTGATCCGCTCTATGTGGTGATCAAAAGACTCAGCGATTGGATCGGTCGCTACTCCGCCCAGATAGTTTGCTGGAGCGGGGCGGATCATCGACAGCTTATGACCGAGTGCCAGGCAAAGCACATGGACCTTTCCGCATTTCCTACGGACTGGGCCGACCTGCAGGCGTTTTACACTTCGATCATGGACGTGGGCAGCCACGGGTGCGTCTCTTTGAGTGACGCGGCAACGTGGTTTGGCATCGAGTTCGACGAGTCGACGGGTCACGCCCACAGCGCCTTAGCCGATGCGCGCGTGACCGCCAAGCTGCTCAAGCAGGTGATGGATGGGGACTACCGCGTGAGCCCGCACGTCCAGGAAGTCCGCCAGCGGTGGGGGATGGGCGAGCGAGCCCAGACGCGCCTTTCCAGCAAGTGCCCCGAGCTGGGCGACCTGCTGCTGAGGCTGAAGGCGGAGGGGAGGTGGGCCTTTTGAGAACGCCATTCGGTTTGGCATGGCAGGGCTGTAAGCGCGGCTTCGCACTGCTGTTTGAATCGAAGCGTCAACCAGTATGACGAGCTGTCTGGTCTGTCTGCCTACACCATCGCAATCCCGCGGGCCGCACTCAACAGCTCATACTCCCTTTCGCTCCACTGCCGCAGCTCGGCCGTGCGTACGGCGTCGCGACACAGGTCCAGAAACACCTTGGCACCCTCGCAGAAGCACTCGCGGGCAAAGTCACCCGAGCCGTTCGCGATGCACGTGCCGTCTGCAAACAGCTTCCAACTCGACGGTTCGCGCAGGTTATCCCCGGACAGCTTGATCTGCAGCACATGCGGATTGCCGGCAGCACAGAGCTCTTCCTCGAGCTTCTGTATCGTAAAGCGCATCTGGTGGGAGAGGCTGCTCTTGACCATGGCCGAGGCGTAGCCATTTGGCTTATCCAGAAGATGCATGTGATTCGGTTTGACGACCAGATTGTGGAAGTTGCGCTCGCTGCGCACAGAGAAATTGTCCATACGGACTCCTTTCATCGATGCTGGCAGGGCCACCGTGCCTCTTGGCCGGTTGGCGTCGGGATCGTGGAGCCAACTCTCTACCCCGACTCTGGATAAAACGCGCCCGCTCCTTGCGGGCACGATGGAGTCTATCATCGCGCGCGGACAAAAATCAACCCCGTGCGGCAATGAGCGCACGGGGTTGATTTGGTCTACGACCCTCAATTTTTGGCATTTGTTATTCGTCGTCCCCGTCGTTGGGGTCGCCCTTGAGGGTGTTGATGTCCAGGTACTGGTTATCGTCCTCTTTTTGCTGGGTCTCCGACTCCGCTTGGGTGGGGCCGCGGAACAGCTGGAATCCCTCAAACGCAATGACGCCGAACAGGGCAATGACAATGGCGAGAAAGGCAATCTTGACTGCCTGCGGAAATTCCGAGAAACGCAGTGCCTTTTCCTCGGCGTAATAATCGGCGAAGCGTTCTTCGCCCGTGCTTTTGGTGTACGCCGGTGCGGACGCGGCCTCCGGGTCATATTCCGGTGCACGCGTGGCAGCGTACGGATCGTTGAGATAATCGCTCGGTGCGGTGCCATAATCCTCGGTCTCGATGCGACTGGTGCCAGCATAGCCATCGGAATAATCGGAATATGCCGCACCGCCCTCATAGTCCGCGGCGCTCGTGTTGGCGGCAAAAAGCGGATTAACTGGAACGTCGAGCGCCGGCATGCCGGTAGAGGTCTCATCCAGATCGGCTGCAGCCCAGGAATCGTAGGCAACCTGATGGGCAACGGGCTCATCGAGCCTTGCGACCGGAGGCTTGCGTGCCGCAGGAACAGGCAACTGCTGGGCGCTGTACATAACGGTGCTGTCGGCCGATTTGCCCTGCGTCGCTGCAGCGAGAAATGCCGCCGTCTCGGACGGGTCGCTTGCGGGGCGGGGAGCGGGCGTGGACGCCGAAGTGGGTGCGGGCGTAGGCGCGGGCGTCGAAACAGGCGACTGCGCAGGAGTCGGCGCAGATGCGGGCTTAGGCGCAAGTGTGGGATCGGGGCTTGACGGGCGAGCCCCGCCGCCCATGAGTTCGTCGGCGGTCCACGGGCGATCATCCATCACGTCGTCAAGGCTTAGCGAAAACAGGTCGTCTTCACCCCCATCGAACATGCGGTGCACATGTCCACCAATTGCCGGAATCAATCCGCGACCGGTGCATGATGCCTTGCTCAACGCCATTCTGTTCCATCCTTTCGAAATACTAATGACATCGATTATATGGAACTTCCCAAGCGGCCCGGTCTTGGATTCGTGCTTTCCAGAACTCGCACCCAAAAGGGGAGGGGCAATCCAGGCGAGTGCCTACTTGTCGCCGGCCGCCGCCTTGGCCTCATTGAGGTAGCTATAGAAGCTGTACTTGGAGATGCCAAAGAACTCGCAGGCGCGCTCGCTCGACTTGGAAATGAGGAAGGCGCCGCGACGGTCGAGGTAGCCAATGGCACGAATGCGCTCGTCTTTGGTCATGAGTGCCGCGGGCTTGCCCACAAACTGCTCGCACTCGTGCAGCAGGTCCTCGAGCAGGTCGCCGATGTTCTTGGTAATGGGCTCGGGCTCGGTATAGCCCGTGCCGCCGGTGCCGGTAAAGGCGTCGAGCGAACGCTCAAAAGCCTTCATAAGCGTAATGTCAAAGTTGATGCCCAAAATGCCGACGGGTTTGCCCTCATCGTTGCGGATAAAGATCGTCGACGATTTGAGCAGCTTACCGTCGGTGGGTTTAGTGAGGTACGGCTCGCGGTCGTGTACGTCGGTGGCGCCTTCGTGCATGGACTCAAACACGATATGGCTGGGGCCGTCACCCAGTTTGCGCCCGCTGACGTGGCCGTTTTCGATCACTACGATGGAGTGGTCCACGTCCTCGGTCTCCAGATCGTGGACGACGACTTCGCAGTTGGGGCCAAATTGGAGCGCCAGACCGTGTGCGAGGCGCTTGTAAAACTCAATCTGTGCGGGGGTCATGGGTACCTTCCTAAAAATTAGTTTGGGCTCACTGTGCCATAAACCACACATGACCGCAAACAAATCCATCAACAAGGCAATTCATGACCGTTCGGCGGCGAAAAAGTACCGATTACGGCAACAAACAATTCGTTAGATATACCAATCAAAAAGTGTGATAGAACATTACTAACAAACTTTTTGTTTGGCATCCACATAAAAGTTCAGTCGTGTGAATGGGATCGGGCTGAAACGCGTATGCGGGGGCCGGCAAGAGAGGACTTAAGGAGTTCACCGTATGGCCGATAAGATCCAGTGGGCGGGCAACACGATGCCCAAGAGCGATGACAAGCACTTGGGAATCATGAGCCTCGACCACGTGAAGAAGGCCCGTGCCTTCCACCAGTCGTTCCCTCAATATACCGTCACTCCGCTTGCCCGTCTGGACGGTCAGGCTGCGCGCCTGGGCCTGTCCAACCTGTGCGTTAAGGACGAGAGCTATCGCTTTGGCCTCAACGCCTTTAAGGTCCTGGGCGGCTCGTTTGCCATGGCCAACTATATTGCCGATGAGACCGGCAAGGACGTTGCCGACTGCACCTTCGATTACCTGACCTCCGATCAGCTGGCCGAGGACTTTGGCCAGGCCACCTTCTTTACCGCCACCGACGGCAACCATGGCCGCGGCGTGGCATGGGCTGCCAACAAGCTGGGCCAGAAGGCCGTCGTTCACATGCCCAAGGGTTCCACTAAGCCCCGCTTCGATAACATCGCCGCCGAGGGCGCAACGGTGACCATCGAAGAGGTCAACTACGACGAGTGCGTGCGCATGGCCGCTGCCGAGGCCGACGCCTGCGAGCGCGGCGTCATCGTTCAGGACACCGCCTGGGAGGGCTACGAGAAGATCCCGTCCTGGATCATGGAGGGTTACGGCACCATGGCTTCCGAGGCTGCCGAGCAGCTGCGCGAGATGGCCATCAACCGCCCGACGCACGTGTTTGTCCAGGCTGGCGTGGGTTCGCTCGCCGGCGCCGTGGTGGGCTACTTCACCAACCTGTATCCCGATAACCCGCCCACCTTCGTCGTGGCTGAGTGCGCGCCTGCCGCCTGTCTGTACAAGGGCGCTGCCGCCGGCGACGGCGATCCGCGCATCGTGGACGGCGACATGCCCTCCATCATGGCCGGTCTGTGCTGCGGCGAGCCCAACATTCTGGGCTGGGATATCCTGCGCAACCACGTCACCGCCTTCGTGTCCTGCCCCGACTGGGTCACCGCTCGCGGCATGCGCACCCTGGACGCTCCCGAGAAGGGCGACCCGCGCGTCATCTCCGGCGAGTCCGGCGCTGTGACCACCGGCCTGGTCGAGACCCTCATGCTCGATCCCGAGTACGCCGAGCTCAAGGAACTCATCGGCCTGGACAAGACGAGCTCTGTGCTCTGCTTCTCCACCGAGGGCGACACCGATCCGGATCAGTACCGTCGCATCGTCTGGGAGGGCGAGTATCCGACCTGCTAGCAGGATGACCTGTCCGGGTGGCGGAGCATATGTTTGCTCCCTGCTCGAACAGTCCTGCTCGCACGGAGAGCACATTAAGTGCTCTCCGGCTCGTGCGGAACTC
>CATZIG010000058.1 GCA_958419975.1 uncultured Collinsella sp. | reverse complement strand
ATCGACGTTCAGCGCAGCCGCCGAGCGGAAAATCGCGCCGACGTTGGTGTGGTCGACAATGCCCTCGAGCACGCACACGCGCACCGGGCGCTCCCCCGCCGCCTCGACGACGCCACCCAAGAACTCGGCTACCGGAATCTGACGTGGACGACGGAATGCCGCGAGCGCACCGCGCGTCACGTTAAAGCCCGTCAGCCGCTCCATGAGCTCCATGGAGGCAACAAACACAGGAACCGGGCCCGCACCTTCGCGTACCGCCAGGCGCTCAAACAGCGGCATCATCTGGTCGAGCCAGCGCTCGCCCAAAAGAAAGCTCACCGGCTCGTATCCGGTGCGAACCGCACGCTCGATGACCTTGGCGCTCTCGGCGATAAAGATGCCCTTCTGCGGTTCCAAAACGCAGCGCAGCTCACGCTCGGTCAGTCGCACGTAGGCATCGAGCCGCTCGTCCTCGAGCGAATCAATTCGCAGCACCTCAACGGCATCAGTCATAACAGCCAGCCCGCACCCTTCTTTACAGCACATCTATACCAAACGAGGCGACGCTAAGCGCCGCCCCATGCATTCAAATAATCCGATGATACCGTTCACGCCAGACGATTTACGCCTCAACGCGACGATACGTCACGAACTCATAATCGAGACCCTCGTCACCCTCGCCCGCGGCAATCGTGGCAACACCGCCACGTCGCGCAATCTCCCACGCGGGATCGGCATCCAAATCGGGAAAGTACGTATCCACGTCATGCACGCAATGGTTATGAGTAACCTCGGCCTCCACGCAATACGGCAAAAACTGTCGATACACCTCGCCGCCGCCAATCACCCACGCAATGGGCTCATCGGCCACGGCGGCCAAGGCCTCGTCGACGCTATGCACCACGTCGACACCCTCGGCAGCAAAGCTCTCGTCGCGGGTGAGCACGATATTGCGGCGATTCTTGAGCGGTCGTCCGCCGGGAAAACTCAGAAGTGTCTTGCGTCCCATAATGACCGGGCAACCTTTGGTGCACGCTACAAAATGGCGCATATCGGAGCGATTGGACACGACCATGTCACCCTCGCAACCAATGCCCCAGTCATCGCACACGGCGACGATGGCAGAAAGCTTACACGTCATGAGCGCCACCTACACCGCAATGGGAATGTTCTTGACCTGCGGGCCGTGCTCGTAGTCCTCGACGATCAGGTCATCAGTCGTAAACGCGTAGAAGTCATGCACGTCGGGATTAAGCGTTACCTTGGGAGCCGCGAGCTGCGGACGCTCGATAAGCTCGCGGACGATATCGACATGGCGGTCGTAAATGTGGGCATCGGCGATCACGTGCAGCAGCTCGCCGGGAATCATATCGACCGACTGCGCAACCATCATCAACAGAATTGCGTACTGGCACACATTCCAATTGTTCGCGGCCAAAATGTCCTGGCTACGCTGGTTGAGAATCATGTTGAGCGTCGGCTTGTCGTCCTGCGGACGCTGAGTGACGTTATAGGTCACGCTGTAGGCGCACGGATACAGATGCATCTCGGATAGATCGCTGAACACGTACGTGTTCGTCATAATACGACGGCTGTACGGCGTATGCTTGAGGTCGTACAGCACGCGGTCCATCTGGTCAAAGTCACCCTCGGCATAATGGCTCTTCTGCCCAATCTGGTAGCCGTAGGCCTTGCCGATAGAGCCGGTCTCGTCAGCCCACTCGTCCCAAATATGGCTGTTGAGGTCATGCACGTTATTGGACTTCTTCTGATAGATCCACAGGATCTCGTCCATAGCGGACTTGAGCGCCGTACGACGCAGCGTAAGCGCGGGGAACTCCTCGCGCAGGTCATAGCGCGCCGTAACGCCAAAGTTTTTAATGGTATAGGCAGGGGTGCCGTCCTCCCACACCGGGCGTACCTTTTGGCCCTCGGTCGTGGTGCCATGGTCCAAGATATCGCGGCACATGGATACAAACTGTTGATCAGCTTTGCTCATTGACCCTCCTGTCAGTCGCCTACAAGCGAGATTCATTGTAGCCCAGGCGCACGCGGTCCCACAGCCCAAACATAAGCCCTCATTTTCTGACATATGCCAGAAATTCCTTGCGCAAATCTACACGTTCGCTATCCTATTGTTGACATATGTCAGATAAGGAGTGCGTATGGCAGGAAGACGCGAAAAATTGCGCCGTGTTGGGATCATCCCCGAATACCGCGGCTTTACCCCCGACGGCCTTGCCAGCGGAGACGCCATCGATATGACGGTCGACGAGCTCGAAGTCCTGCGCCTGTGCGACCTGGAAGGCCTTAACCAAGAGGCAGTCGCACAGCAGATGGGTATCGCGCGCGCCACGGTGGCGGCAATCTGCAGCCGCGCGCATCGCAAGGTGGCAAGCGCGCTGGTCAACGGACGAGCGCTCATCATCGAAGGCGGCAATATCGTGAACACCCCTATCAACACGACAACGGCCGCATGGCCAGCAAAGGAGATCGGCACCATGAGGGTGGCAACGACGTACGACAACGGCAACATCTTTATGCACTTTGGTCGCAGCGAGCAGTTCAAGATCTACGACGTCCAGGACGGCAAGGTGCTCAACGAGCAGGTCGTGGGCACCGGTGGCACCGGCCACGGTGCCCTCGCGGGCCTGCTCACCAATGGCGGCGTGGACACACTTATCTGCGGCGGCATCGGCGGCGGCGCTATCAACGCGCTTGCCCAAGCCGGCATCACGGTATACGCGGGTGCCCAGGGCAGCTGCGACGCTTGCGTAGAGGCTCTTATCGCCGGCACGCTCGCACAGAACGGCGAGGCCACGTGCGACTGTCACGGCCATGACCACACCCACGACCACGAACATGGCGAGTCCTGTGGCTGCCACGGCCATCATGAGCACGAGGGTCACGAGGGTTGCGGCTGCCACTAACGGCACGGCACCGCGAGCTCAGGGCGCGACGCTAAGCGCAGCCCAACAATCAAAGCCAACAACAAAGGCCACCCGGTAGCTTCCGAGTGGCCTTTGCCATATCAAGCTGGAATTACAGCCCTATTTCTTATTACGCATCTGCGCTTCCATCTGGCGCAGCAGCTCCATATCGGACTTGGGACCGCCCGTACCCAGGCCGCCCATGCCGCCCAGACCCATAGCGTCCAGGCCAGGGATATTGGGCATGCGCATCTTCTTGCCCTTCTTACCCTTTTTGCCCTTCTTGCCGCCGGCCTGTGCCTGATTGGCCATCGTGCGCATGCGGCCCATCATCTTATTCATCTCGCCCCACTGCTTCATAAGGCTGTTGACCTCGGTGGGGGTTACGCCAGCTCCCTTGGCAATGCGGGCGCGGCGCTGGCCGTTGATGATAGAGGGACGCAGACGCTCCTCCTTGGTCATCGACATGATGATGGCCTCGTTCTTATCGAAGATTCCCTCGTCCAGATTGCCACCCATCTGGTTGAGCGCTCGCTGGCCACCGGGGAGCATGCCCAAGATACCCTTCATGCCGCCCATCTTCTTGACGGCCTTCATCTGGTCGAGCATATCGTTCATGGTAAAGCCCTCGCGCAGCATACGCTCGGCAGCCTCAAGCTGCTCGGCATCGGCTGCCTCCTGGGCCTTCTCGATAATACCTACGACATCGCCCATGCCCAGAATGCGCTTGGCCATGCGATCGGGATACAACGGCTCCAGCGAATCAGGCTTCTCGCCCATGCTCACGAACTTGATGGGTTTGCCGGTCACCTGACGCACCGAAAGTGCGCCACCGCCACGGGCGTCGCCGTCGAGCTTGGAGATGATCACGCCGTCAAAGTCAGTGCGCTCGGCGAAGGTCGAAACGACGTTGACGATGTCCTGGCCGGTCATGGCATCGACGACCATCAGCACCTGGTCGGGCTTGACAGCCTTCTTGATGTCGACGGCCTCCTGCATCATCTGCTCGTCGATCTGAAGACGACCGGCGGTATCGACGATCACCACGTCGCGCAGGTGGTCGACGGCCTCCTGGATGGCACCCTTGGCAATGTCGACCGGGTGCGCGCCGTCACCGCGGAAGACCGGCACGCCGATCTCGCCACCGAGCGTGGCCAGCTGGTCGGCAGCGGCGGGACGATAGACATCGCACGCGGCGAGCAGCGGCGAGCGGCCCTGCTTCTTGAGCAGGTAGGCCAGCTTTACGGCCGCCGTGGTCTTACCGGAGCCCTGAAGGCCCACGAGCATGATGACATTGGGAATGCGGTTGCTAAAGACGAGCTTGCTCTCGGTTGAGCCAAGCATCTCGGTGAGCTCGTCGAGCACGATCTTGACGACGTTTTGCGCCGGCGACAGCGACTCCATGACCTCGGCGGTCATGCAGCGCTCCTTGGTCTTGGCAACGAACTCCTTAACGACCTTAAAGTTGACGTCGGCCTCGAGTAGCGCCATGCGAATATCGCGCATGGCCGAAGTGATATCGGCCTCGGTCAGCTTACCCTTGCCGCGCAGGCGGTCAAATGTGTCGTTGAGGCGATCGCTCAGGGAATCAAACACTGGTTACTCCTTAGTTGGACTCGCCCACCAGGGCGCGGCAGAAATCTTTGGCGTTAAACTCCTGTAGGTCATCGACCTGCTCGCCCACGCCGATGCGCAGGATCGGGAGCTTGAGCTTCTCGGCCACGGCCATGGCGATACCACCCTTAGCCGTTCCGTCGAGCTTAGTCATGATAATACCGTCCAGGCCCAGCGCCTCGTTAAACTCGAGCGCCTGGTTCAGACCGTTCTGACCAGTGGCGGCATCGATCACAAGCACGACCGAGACCGGCATGGGACCGGCGGCCATATTGGCGGCGCGCTTACGGGTCACATTAACCACCTTGGCGAGCTCGCGCATGAGCTCGGGACTCGTGTGCAGACGGCCGGCGGTATCGATGAGCACCAGGTCGCTGCCGCGCTTATCGGCCTCGTCGAGCACGTCATAGCACACGCTCGCCGGATCGGAGCCGCGGTCACGCTTGATAACCGGTACGCCGGCACGCTGACCCCACACATCGAGCTGCTCGATGGCAGCGGCACGGAAGGTGTCGGCCGAACCGATCACCACGTTCTTGCCGCGGGCGGCCATGGCGCTCGCAATCTTGCCGACCGTGGTGGTCTTGCCGGCACCGTTGATGCCGACAAACAGCACGCAGCTCGGCGTATCGGAAAACGGATCGCGCTCAACAGGCACAAAATGGCCCTCGAGCTGCTCGGCCAGGGCACGGCGAAGCTGCGGGGCGGTCTTAAGGTTCTTCTTGGCAGCGGCGTCGCGCAGGTCATCGGAGACCTGAATGGCGACCTCGGCACCCATGTCACCCATGACGAGGGTGTCCTCAAGGTCCTCCCAAAAATCCTCGTCGACCTCGCCGCCAAAGTAGAAGACCTCGTTGAGGGCCTCGCGGCTGCGCTCAAGTCCGCGCGAGAGTGCGTCAAAGAATCCCATTATGCATTCACGACCTTTCCGGTTTCGCGATCGAGTTTTTGCGAGACGACGCGACTGACGCCGTCGGCTTGCATCGAGACGCCGTAGAGAACGTCAGCATCCTCCATAGTACGGCGCTGATGCGAGATTACCAAGAGCTGCGTATCGGAACGCAGCACATCGAGGGCGCCGATGAGCTTGGACAGGTTGGCGTCGTCGAGCGCCGCCTCGACCTCGTCCAGCACGTAGAACGGCACCGTGCGCGTACGGTATACGGCAAAGAGCAGGGCGAGCGCCGTCAGGCTCTTCTCGCCACCCGACATGAGCATCATCTTGGTGATGCGCTTGCCGCGCGGCTGCGCCACGACCTCGATGCCCGTCTCGGCCGGATGCTCGGAATCGGTCATCTCAAGGTGAGCCTGACCGCCCGGGAAGAGCATGGCGAAGATCTCGCGGAAGTTCGCGTCGACCTTCTCGAAGGTCACCAGGAACGCCTTGCGCATCTTACGGTCGATGGCCACGGTGATCTTGGTGAGTGCCTTGCGCGCGCTCTCCAAATCGGCCAGTTGCTCCTCGATGTAATCGGCGCGGCGCTTGAGCTGCTCGTACTCCTCCATGGCAACCTGGTTCACGGGGCCCAGATTGTTGATCTGGCGTACGAGCTGGTTGAGCTCGCGCTCGGCGGCGTCGCGGTCGGTGGGCGCCGGCAGCATGAGCGCCTCCTCGAGCACCGTAGCGCCATCGGCGGTGATGGCCTTGATAGCAGCCTCGACCTGCACCTCGAGCTTGCCGCGTGCGACCTTGAACTCGTTTTGCGTCGCGGTGGCGGCATCGACCCGCTCCTTGGCGCGGGCGACCTCGGTCTTGGCGTCCTCGATGGTCTTCTTAAGCGAAGCCGAGTCCGCCTCCTCAAGCGTTGCCTGATCGCGCAGGCGCGCAGCCCAGTCCGAAGCGCGCTCCAACAGGGCAGAATAGCGCTCGTGCATGGGATCGACGCGAAGGCGCAGCAGCTCGAGCGAGCGCGAGGCCTGACGCGTCCCGCGGATACGACGTTCGATACCCTCCAGACGATGCTCAAGATCAGGCACGCGGCCCTTCAGCGAACGCAGGCGCTCGCTCGTCTGAGCCAGGCGCACCTTTGCATCGGCGAGCTTGCCGGCGGCCTCGGAGTCATCGCGCCGAACGCGATCGAGCTCGTCGTTGGCCTCGGCAATCTGCAGGCCCAGATCGCTCGCCTGCGCACGGGCCTCGTCACGCGAACGGGTAAGTTCATCCACGCGCGGACGTGCGGCACGAACGGCCTCGGCGGCCTGCTCGCGGCGCTTGGAAATCCGTACCCGCTCGACCTCGGCATTGTTGGCACTCTGCTCCAGGCGGCCGATCTCGGACAGCAGGGAGCGACGCTCGCCCTCAAGGCGGGCAATCTCGCCGGCAGCATCGCCCTCGGCGGCACGGGCCTCCTCAACGGCGGCGTTGGCCTCGACGACCTGATCAGAAACATGCTCAAACGCGGCAGCAAGATCGGGCTCCAGGCCTTCCAGCTCGCGGATACGACGCTTGCGCTCCAGGGCGCCCGAAGCCTCGCCGGCATCAAGCCCCACGCGAACCAGGCCGCCGCAGGCAACGCGTGCACCATCGGGAGTCACATAGGTCGCGCCATCAACGACCGGCGCGGACAGCGCGGCAGCCAAGTCATCGACCACGTAATAGCCGCCGAGCAATGCCTCGACGACCGGACCGTAGCCCGCACGCACGGACAGACGATCAACAAGGCGGGTACCGGCGGCACCCTCGGCGGCCGCAGAACCACTCACGCTGCGCGCCACCAGCAGCGCCTCGCCCGAGGCCTTCTTCTGGTCCAGGGCGGCGCGACCGGCGCGCTCAAGTGCGGCAGCGTTATCGAACAACAGGGCATCGATATCGCCGGCGAGCAGCTGCTCAACCAGGCCCTCAAGCTCACGAGGTGCCTCGAGCACATCGCCCAGACGACCCGAGACATCGTCGCCCAGCGCGCCCACCAGACGGCTTACGAGCGGCGAGCTGTCGGCCATGCGAGCATCAAGCTTCTTTTGACTGGCAAGCTCCGAGCGCACCTCGGACAGCTTGTTGCGCGCCTCGCTCTCGCGATTACGCAAGTCCTTAAGGGCCGCACGGGCGACCTCGGTAGCCTCACGCGCATCGCTCTGGGCTTGACGAGCCTGATCGAGCGCGCCTTCGAGCTCCTCAGCACGGTTGCGGCGGCTATCAAGCGATGCCGTGACCTCCTCGAGCTGCTCATCGATCTGCTCAAGGCGCGAGGCATACATGTTGTCCTCGACCTCGGCGTTGCTCAGCGAGTCCTTCACCTTGGCGAGCTCGAGCGCGGCGTTATCGGCCACGCGCTGCACATCGCGCTGCTCGCGCGTAAGCTGCGAAATCTGCGCATCAAGCGCCACGCGGCGCTCGTGAAGCTCGGCGGCGGCAGGACCAGCGGCGTCAACGTCCTCCTGGGCCTGCATATGCGCGCCGGTCACTTCCTCGAGCTGGGCGCGCGCGTCCTCGAGCTCCTCGACCACGCGACGGCGCTGATGCTCGGAGCTTGAGATCTGGCCGCGCATGTCGGACAGGCGCGACACCATGTTGTGGCCCTTTTCCTCGAGCAGGCGCATATCGGAGTTAATGCGGCCGACCACGTCTTGCATATGGCGGCGCTGCTCGCCCAAATCGCCCACAAACAGGCCCTTTTCCTCGAGCATAACCTGGAGCTTCTCGAGCTCGCGTTCCTTTTCGCCCAAGCGGTACTGCGCAAGCTCAAGCTCGGCGGCGCCCTCCTTAGAGCGACTCTCCAGGTCGTTCCACTGTGATTGCAGCGAACGCAGCTCGTCGACGGCCAGCATCTGCGTAAGCTCGTTCGCGCGCGAGGACAGCTCTTTGTACTTGCGCGCGCGATCGACCTGACGCTCCAGCGGTCGCAGCTGACGGGCGATTTCCTTGTTGATATCACGGGCACGGGTTAGATGCTCGTCCATCGACTTGATCTTTTTGAGCGCACGCTCCTTGCGGCGCTTATGCTTGGAGATGCCGGCGGCCTCCTCAATGAGGGCACGGCGCTCCTCGGGGCGGCTCTGCAAAATCGCATCGAGCTTGCCCTGGCTGATGATGGAATGCGTATCCTTGCCCAGTCCCGAATCGTGCAGGATGTCCTGGATGTCCATCAGGCGGCACGGGCTCGAGTTGATGAGGTACTCGCTTTCGCCCGAGCGGTACATACGGCGGGTGATGGCGACCTCGTCAAAGTCGACGGGCAGCATATGATCCGAGTTGTCGAGCACCAGCGTGACCTCGGCCACACCCACCGGCTTGCGCGCCGACGAGCCCGAGAAAATAACGTCTTCCATGGCCTGGCCGCGCAGCTGCTTGGCGCTCTGCTCACCCAGGACCCACAGAATCGAGTCGGAGATGTTCGATTTTCCCGAGCCGTTGGGACCGACGATGACGGTTAGGCCCGGCTCAAACGTCATATGGGCGCGGTCGGCAAACGACTTGAACCCTTTGAGCGTGAGGGACTTGAGATACACGGTTCCTCGCTTAAACAGGCTTCTTGTTGAGAATCACGCCGTTAGTGGTGTAGCCCATGCGGTCGAGTGCCTCGAGCGCAGCGGCTCCCTCGGCCTCCTTCTTGGAGGAACCGGTGCCGCGGCCCTGGCGAATACCGTCGATGAGCACCACAGCGGTAAAGGTGGGCGCATGCGCGGGGCCCTCGGAGCCAACGAGCTTGTACGCCGGAGGCTCGTGGCCATCTGCCTGCACGCACTCCTGCAAGAACGACTTGGGGTTCGCGGGGTGCTCGGCACGCTCGGAAGCCAGGTGCGGCTTAAGCGTACGGTGGATAAAGTCCGCCGCAACGTCCCAGCCGGCATCCAGGTACAGGGCGCCCACGAGCGACTCGTAGACGTTCTCGAGCGCCGAATGCAGGCCGCGCGCGCCCGTGCCGGTCTCGGAGGCACCAAAGATGATGATGTCGTCGATGCCCAGCTCGTGAGACACCTCGGACAGCGTGGCACCCGAGACAAGGGACACCTTCAGGCGCGTAAGCTTGCCCTCGTCAAACTCGGGATAGGACTCAAAGAGCGAGCGGGCAACCACGGCGCCCAAAATGGAATCGCCCAAAAACTCAAGGCGCTCATAGCTCGCCGAGACGGGCTGACCTTCCACGGCAGAAGGGTGCGTGAGCGCCGCGCGCAGCAGCACCTTGTTATTGAACTCGTGGCCCAGGATTTCCTGGGCGCGCGCGAGTCGTTCAGATAATGCCAAGACTTAGGCCTCCTT
>CATZIG010000057.1 GCA_958419975.1 uncultured Collinsella sp. | reverse complement strand
GACGCCGCGGATGCCCTCTTCGATCATTCGATTGACCGCGTTGGTACCGCCGCCGCCGACGCCGACCACCTTAATGACGGCAAGGTAGTTGTTGATCTCTGTCTCGTGCATGTCGGTCCTCCGAACAAAGGTTATAGCCATAGCATGGGTCGACCCCTGCGCACATTAACCTTCAGGTTGAAAGTAAATGCAAAGGTAAACCGTATTATGTTTGCACATTATGAACGTATCAGTCAAATAATTGACCGTGAAAACCAAACAAACCAGATAAACGGCGTGGTATGGCCCCTCAACAAAGCATCAACCAGCGCTACGAGGTCGGAGCGTTCCTAAATGTATAGTTACCCGGAGAACGCACATTGATATACGTTACGCCCTCTACCTGCGAAAGCAGCTTGGTGACTACGCGCTCCTTCTTGACGATATCGTTCGAATCGCCCAGCGACACCTCAATGCCGTTATTGAGGTTTGCCGAGATGGCTTCGACCGAAGGCGTGGAAATATCCTTGACTTGTCCCAAGAACTCGCTCGAAAAACCACGCACATAATCCAAGCCAGCCTTAACGGCCTTGGAGCTCACCGCCTGGCCGGAAACCGGAGCGACATCCGCCGAGACATCAGTCAACAACACCGCGCCATAGTGCTTAGCGAGCGCCAGCGCGGCATCAATGCCGGTCAGGGTATTTGAGCCCTGCCCCGTCGTGATGACGTTGCCCTGGTCATCCACTTCGACCGACGTCGACAGCGGGGCGATCCAGGTGTCATCATCCCCGATGGCCCAGGCAAGGTCATCGGAGCTGATATAGGCAATTGCGATGACCTTGCGCTCCATCGGCGTAATGATGAGCGTATGCGGGAACTGACGCTGGACATCCACGCCCGACACCCACGGGTTCTGCTTGAGGTCCTCGGTAATCTGGTCAGGATCGACGTTAAAAAGCGACGTTCCCTCGGGCAAATCGATCAGCTGGATAGCATCGTGCTTCGTCACATGCTCGCTGCCTTGAATCTGAATATCAGTGGCGGTAAACAATCCAGAGTTGATCACCACGACGGCAACGACGACGAGCACGGCCAAGACGGCCAGAACGCCGCCCACGATTTTGCCTTTGCCTGTAACGAGAGAAGCGGCGTCTGACGTTTTATTTGCCATCGCCCCAAGTGAAGACAACGGGTTGACGCCTTTTTTACCCGAAGGCTTCTTGGCGGTAGCCGGCACCGATGTCAGCGAGCGCGGTTTCGATGCGCCCAGCGTGCGACCCGGACGCGGCGCTTTAGTTCCCGTCGAGGGCTTAGGAGTTGCCATGGGACGGGCAGGTTTGGCGCCCATAACAGGCTTTGACGTCACCGAGGGACGCGAGGACTTTTTTGCGGCCGGACGATTGCCGAGCTGCGAGCCGACAACCGGACGACTGGTCTGTCGAGCATGCCCGACAGACTTAGAGTGCGCGACGGTATTGCGTTGAGGTTTGGCAGGCGCGCCGGAACGCCCTCCGGCGCGGCGGAAGGTGGGTTTCGATGCTCTAGAAGCCGAGGAATTTAACTTCCGGTCTGAGCTCGATGCCATACGCCTCCCTCACCTTTCCGTGCACATGTCTGATAACCGCGGCAACGTCATCGGCCGAGGCAGTTCCGTTATTAACGATAAAATTAGCGTGAACGGGCGAAACTTCCGCGCCGCCAATCGAAAAACCCTTTAATCCACAATCCTCGATAAGCTTGCCCACACTCGCATCGGGCGGGTTGCGAAAGACCGACCCGCAGGATGCGCGACCCATGGGCTGCGTACGCTTGCGCCTCGTCAGGTACCGCTCCATGCGCTCGCGAATGTCGGCCTTGGGCGCCGGTTTAAGCTTGAGCACGCACTCGAGGATAATCTCATTGCGGGGAAGGCTACATTCGCGGTAGCCCCAAGTGATCTCGGACCCCGCATAATGCTTGATACCGGATGCCGGGTCAAACGTTACGACATCCTCAACCAGCGAGCCAATCCACTCGGTCCGTGTGCCGGCATTCATAGATATCGCACCGCCAACCGAGCCAGGGATGCCAACGGCAAACTCAAGGCCCGAGAGGCTACGCGACAGGGCATCGTTGACCAGGCGCGCAAACATCACGCCCGCACCGACCGTCAGCGTACAACCGTCATCGGCAACAACCGTGCGCTGAAACTCACGTCCGAGCGAAATGACGGCGCCGCGATAACCGCCATCGGCAACCAGCAGATTGGAGCCCTTGCCGATGATGACCCACGGCACCTGCTCGCGATCGAGCACCGCCACGGCGCGGCGGAGGGCATGATAGCTATGGCACGTCACAAAGAGGTCGGCCTTGCCGCCGATACGATAGCTCGTATGACGCGCAAGGCGCTCGTCCTCGATCACATCCGTGTCGATCATGCCCGAGAGCGCCATGACGGCGTTAAACAGACCCATTAGACTTAAGCGTCTTTCTTGGCAGTCAAATACTCGATAAACTCGGGGCCGACGGTCGTAACGTCACCGGCACCCATAGTGAGCAGCAAGTCACCCTCGCCCACCATCTGCTCGAGCTCCTGATTGAGCTCAAGACGGCTGGAGCAGTACACGACCTCCTTGCCAGGATGCTTGGCGCGCACGGTATCGGCGAGCATCTTAGAGGTAACACCCGGAATGGGCATCTCGCCAGCCGAGAACACATCAATCAGCAGCAGTTTATCGGCATTGGCAAATGCATCGGCAAAGTCGTCGCACAGGGCCTGCAGGCGCGAATAGCGGTGCGGCTGGAACACGACGTCGACGTGCTTGTAGCCCAGCGACGAAGCGGCAGCAAGCGTCGCCTTGATCTCGGTGGGGTGATGGCCGTAATCATCGCCCACGTGGGTAAAGCGACGACGGACGCCCTCAAAGCTCGAAAGCGCCTTGGCGGCGGCGTCGATGTCAAGGCCCAGGACATGGGCGACGGTGAGCACCGCCGTGGCGTTGAGCATGTTGTGGCGACCGGGATTACTCTTGATCTCCACAGCGTGCTCAGTGCCGTCCTCAAAGCGAACGATAAAGTCGCTCTGGATGCCCTTGACATCCGGGTGCATGCAGACGATGTCGTTGCTCTCGGCAAAGCCGTAGGAAAGCACGTGACGGCCCGTCGACTTGGCGAGCTCGACCAGATGCGGGTCCTCACCGCAGACGATGACGGTGCCGTCCTCGCCCACCAGGCTCATGAATTTGGCGAAAGTCGCCTCGATCTCCTCGATACCCGAGTAGTGATCGAGGTGGTCGGCCTCGACGTTGGTCACAATGACCACGTTGGGGTTCAGGAACAGGAAGGAACTGTCGGACTCGTCGGCCTCGGCGACAAAGTAGTCGCCCGAGCCGTTCTTGCCGTTCGTGTCATAGCCCTCGACGATGCCACCGATCAGGAAGCTCGGATCCAGACCCATGCGGTCGAGCATGGTGGCGCACATCGAAGACGTGGTGGTCTTGCCATGCGTGCCGGCAACAGCGACGGTGGTGTAGCCGTGGCCCAAAGCAGAGAGCATCTTGGCACGGGGCCACACGGGAATACCAAGCTCGCGAGCGCGCACGAGTTCAGGGTTGGACTCCGGAATAGCGGTGGAGACAACAACCACGTCGGGCTTGACCTCGTCGATCGTGGCGGCCTCATGGCCCACATGCACCTTCACACCAGCGCGGGTAAGCTGGCGGATATAACGTGACGTCTTAAGGTCGGAGCCGGTAACGGCATAACCGCGCTCGTGCAGAACGAGGGCGATGCCGCTCATGCCGGCGCCGCCGATACCGATAAAGTGGGCGCTCTTAAACTCGGGCGCGGAGGTTGCAGTCTGGGAATCAGCCATGTGCTCGTGTACTCCTTGCGTAAACACTGCCTGTAACCCGTTAACTGTACCGCACCTACCGCATCAGCGCGAGGGCGACCGACGATATCCCGTCTAACTAACGCAAACCCTCTACCGCATCCGCCAGAAGAGCGGCGGCCCTATCCTGAGCCAGACCACGCGCCGCCTGACGCATGGCGTCGCGTGCCGCCGCGTCATCGACCAGGTGCAGCAGCTCATCGGCAAAGGCAGAACCGTCGATATCGGCATCGGCGCAGAGCACGCCGGCCCCGGCGTCGACCAGATAACGAGCATTGGTGGTTTGGTGGTCGGCCGTCGCATGCGGATACGGCACGAGCACCGAGGGCACGGCGAGCGCAGCGATCTCGGCCACGCTCGATGCGCCCGAACGCGAGAGCACCAAATCGGCAGCAGCCAGCATATCGCCCATGTTGTCGATGTAAGGCTGGACGCGGTAACGCTTCGCCTCCTCGGGCGTCAGCGCCAAAGCGCGCTCGGTCTCCTCAAAGCCGTCGGCACCCGTCGAATGCAACACATAGAGGTTCTTGCGCGAAAGCAGCTCGTTTTTGAGCGAAACCACGCGCTCGTTGAGGTGTTGGGCGCCAAGTGAACCGCCAAAGACGAGCAGCAGCGTAGCGTCCTCGGGAACGCCAAGTGCCTTGCGGCCGCGAGCGCGATCGCCCTCGATCACCGAGCGACGTACGGGGTTGCCGGTCATGAGCACGTGGTCAGGGTCACCTTCGCGCTCAAAGACCGAACGCGCTGCCGGCACCGAGATGCACACGCGGGCGGCGTGGGAGTTCATCATCTTGTTGGCCAGGCCCGGAACAGAGTTCTGCTCATGCAGCAGATACGGAACGCCCGCGCCCTTGCACCACCCCAGCAGCGGAACCTCGACATAGGCACCAAAACCAATGGCGGCATCGGGCTTGCCGACCTTTGAGAAATGACTGGCGAGCGCACGCTTGGCTTTGTTGACACGCCACAGCGAGGTCAGCGCCGTCCAAGGACGGGAGCGGTCGAAGCCCGTGACCGTAATGGGCACAAAATCAAACCCAGCCTCGGGGACCAGACGACCCTCGAGCTTGCGCGACTGGCCCACGAACACAACGTGGTGGCCACGGTCACGGAGCTCTTCGGCCAAGGCGAGCGCGGGGTTGATGTGCCCTGCCGTGCCGCCGGCTGCAATAGCAACGGTCATTTTATCGGTCATGGTAGTCCCTTCGTACACGCGGTCCCTGGCCGTCGGTACGCAGACGCGCCGACGGGTCTGAGTTCAAATCGATTCGATTATATCCGCCGCCCGCATTGCGAGGAGTGGGGCGCTGAGGACGACCTTGCGGCGCCGTTCGCTGACGCGGGCGGGCTGCGGGGTCGGTCGCAGAGCCATCCAGGACGGTAAAACCGTTACGCGAAGATCGCTCGCCGCGCACGTGGGGCACGCCGGCGGTACTCTCATCCATAACGGCAAAGCTCTCACGGCGGCGGTCATACTCATCGCGGCGGGCGCTCTCGCACGAAACGCGCAGGATCAACCCGGCAAGCATGAGCGACACAATAATCGACGAACCGCCGTAGCTAATAAACGGCAACGGTTTGCCCGTCATGGGAAACACGTTGAGGATGCCCAGCGCGTTAATCAAAAACTGCACTGCGAGAATGACCGCGGAGCCAGACGCCATGAGCGCGCCCCGACGATCGGTCGCCTGCTCGGCAATGCGAAACGCCGAGTAGATCAGCATCGCAAACACCAAGAAGAACAGCACGGTTCCGACAAAACCGACTTCCTCGCCAATGATGGCCAGGATGTAGTCATTGTGCGCCTCGGGCAGATACGAGTACTTCATGGTTGAGTTGCCGATGCCACGGCCGAACAGACCGCCCGAGGCAAAGGCCATGATGGCAAGCGTGGCCTGATAGCCGTCACCATACTCGTCGGCCCAAGGGTTCAAGGCAACCTGAATACGCACCATACGGTACGGCTCTGCAACAAGCGCAATCACGATCACGAGAATGCCGAAGATTAGCACGCCGATGATAAATCTGGGGTCGAGACCCGCAAACAACGCCATGCACATGAGGGTCAACAGGATGATCAGGACAGTACCGAAATCGGGCTGGATAAAGATCAGAAAGAGCGAAATGCCCAGGTAGATGCCCATCTTGCGAAGGAATTCGTTGATGTTGCCACCGGGCGAAAAGAAGCGATCAAGCATGATAGCCGAATACGCAATGGCAAATGGCTTTAAAAACTCGGAAGGCTGGAACTGAATACCGGCGATGTTGAGCCAGCGCGTGGCGCCACGGCTGCCGCTGCCCACCAAGAACACCAGAAACAATAGCCCTATCATGCCGATGAGGAAGATCCTGAGCACATCCTCCCCAAACCAGCTGTCCGGCAAAACGCGCACGATGGCAATCAGCGCCAGAACACCGACCACGGCAAACGCGGCCTGTCGACCCAGAAAAAACGTCGCCGAGCCATTCTCGTGCAGCGCCTCGACCGAAGACGCCGAGTACACCATCAGCAGGCCAAAGCATACCAAGGTAAACAAGCAGGCCATGAATATCAAACGGGGACGCATGATGCGGGCGGGAACGCCGGCAATATAGCGTTCGCTAAACGACTGCCCGCCGCGGCTGGAACGCGGTGTGATACGACGTGAGGAAGCACGGTCCGAGTCGGGCCTCCTCATACCTTGTCGGGGGCTCTCCTCTCTCACCGCAACCCCTATTCCATTTGTGATTTCGCTGTAGCGGCAAGCTGAGCCACGTAGTCCTTAAACACGCGGCCGCGCTCCTCATAGCCCGAGAACTCATCGAACGAAGAGCAGGCAGGAGAAAGTAAGATCACGTCACCACGGCTCGACAGCGAACGGGCGACGTCCACGGCGTCGCGTAGGTCATCCGCCTGGGCGATATCCACATCGCCATCGACATCGGCCTCGTCCATAGCGGCGGTGAAGCGCTCGCGCGCATCGCCAAAGCAGACGACCGAGCGCACGTTGTCCATAACGACGCGCGCGAAGTCCGTGAGCGGCGTGCCCTTATCGTGGCCGCCGAGCAGCAAGATCACGTCGTCATCGGGAAATGCCGTCAGTGCCTTCTCGACCGCATCGGTGTTGGTCGCCTTGGAATCGTTGACGTAGCGCACGCCGTCAATCTCGCCACACGGCTCCACACGGTGCTCGAGCGGCTGGAACGAGGCCAGACCACGGCAGATACCATCGACATCGGCACCGACTGCCAGGGCAGCCGTGGCGGCGCACAGGGCATTGATAACATTGTGATGGCCCGAGATCTTGAGCTCGGATGTAGCGACGAGCGGGATCTCGACGCCCTTCAGGCGCACGATCATCTTGCCATCGCGCACAAAGGCGGCATCCTCACCCTCAGGCTCGTCAAAGGCAACCTTGCAGATGCGACGACCCGGCGTGTAGATGTACTCATCGAACTCGCGAATGCCGGCGTCTTCGACGTCGACAACCGCCAGATCGTCATCGACCATATTGTCAAACAGTTTGATCTTGGCAAGCGCGTAGTTCTTATGGCTCTTATGCCAGCCCAAGTGGTCGGGAGTGATGTTGAGCAGCACCGCCACGCGGGGGTGGAGCTCGGTTGTCGTAGCAATCTGATAGCTCGAGAGCTCAGCCACAAACCACTCGTTGTGGGCTCGGCCGTCAATCTCGTTGACCGGCGGCTCGCCGATGTTGCCGACAGCAACGCTGGCCTCGCCGGCAGCCTTAAGCAGATAATCAGCCAGCGACGTGGTGGTCGTCTTGCCGTTGGTGCCCGTGATGGCAATCCAGTTATCGGGCGACAGGCGATAGGCAAACTCGGGCTCACCCATAATCTGGGCGGCATGCTCGCGCCCGGCCTTAAAGAAGCCCGAGAACTCCGAGATGCCCGGGCACGTCACGCATACGTCATAGGCGCCCTCGACCTGTTCGGTCCCATAGACAAACGACGCACCAGCAGCCTCGAGCGCACGCGTGGCGTCATTGGGCTCAGAGGTGCCACCGCCATACACGGTAACGGCACTTACGCGCTCGGGATGTGCCAGCGCCCAGCGGGCGACATCGAGACCGGATTTGCCCTGACCCAAAACGAGCAGGCTAAAGACATCAGCAAGAGGCATGAAAGACCACTATCCCAACTGGAAGAACAGGGCAAGGCCAACGGCACCAAAGGCAGCAGCGATAATCCAAAAACGGATGACGACCTTGGTCTCGGCCCAGCCCTTCTTTTCGAAATGATGATGGATGGGCGCCATAAGGAAGACGCGCTTGTGCGTAAAGTGGAAGTAGACAACCTGAATCATGACCGACAGGGTCTCAACGATAAACAGGCCACCGATGATGAGGGAGACGACCTCGGTGTTGGTCATGATGGACGTGCAGGCAA
This sequence comes from uncultured Collinsella sp., assembly GCA_958419975.1. Taxonomy (GTDB): domain Bacteria; phylum Actinomycetota; class Coriobacteriia; order Coriobacteriales; family Coriobacteriaceae; genus Collinsella. Next base: position 1,687 of record CATZIG010000057.1, on the reverse strand, counting down.
ACGCGGCGCCTAGGGCAAGCGAGCCGGTATCGCCCATAAAGATGCTCGCCGGATAGCAGTTGAACCACAGAAAGCCCAAGCAGGCACCGGCACACGCGGTGCAGAAGATGGACAGGTTCACGTCTCCGTGCAAAAACGCCATGGCAGCCATGGCGAGCATGGCAATCATGGAGGTGCCGCCAGCAAGACCGTCAAGGCCATCAGTCAGGTTCACGGCATTAGAAAGACCGGCGATCATCAGCCAGCAAAAGACAATGTAGAGCCACGGGAACGAAAGGCCGCAGATAGTGGTCGAAAGAACACCGAGGTCAATCGTCAGGCCGCCGGGAAAACGAATCTCGGGGGCGACGCCGCACCAGTTGACGGCAAGTACCGTAAAGGTGACACAGATAATGGTTAGACCGATCATCTTGGCATGAGGCGTCAGACCGAGCGAGCGCCCATGCGTAACGGAGGTCAGGTCGTCGATCAGGCCCAGCACGCCGGTCGCCAGCGTGGCGAGCAGCACGAGCACGAGCTCGGTGGTGAGCCTGCCCATCAGCAGGCAGGTCAGCGAAATCGCGACGAGGATGACAACGCCACCCATGGTGGGCGTTCCCTGCTTAACCAAATGACGCTTGGGGCCGTCGGCACGAACCTGCTGGCCGATACCCTCGACCTTGAGCAGCTTGATCCACCACGGCATGAGCAGCAGCGCAATGGCGGCGGCGATGCCAAGCCCCAAAAAAGCCTGATACGTTGGATACGAGGGATTGCCGAACATGGGCTAGCACACACCTTCCACAAAGCGGTCGAGCTCAACAAAGCGGGAACCCTTGACCAGTACAACATCATGTTTTTCAAGCGCGCCGCCCATGCGGTCGAGCACCTGCTGATAATCGGAGAACACCTGGATGCGGTCCTCGTCCATGCCCATCATGCGCGCGGCATCGGCCATAAGCTGGGCCAGCTCACCACCCACGCACGCCAGCATGTCGAGCTTCTTGGCGGCGGCATAGGCGCCCACGAGCTCATGCATGCGAGGAGCCTCATCGCCCATCTCGCCCATCTCGCCCAGGATCGCCATACGAGACCCCGTGCACGAAAGCGAGCACAGCAGATCGAGGCCAGCAGCCATGGATTCGGCACTGGCGTTATAGGAATCGTCGATGACGCGGGCACCGCTCTTGGCGCGCTTGATCTCCTGGCGGTGACCGGTGATCGTGAGGCCCCTAAAGGCAGCATCGATCTGCTCGGGCGTCACGCCCAAGCGATAGGCAACCGCGGCGGCCTTAACGGCATTAGGAACGGACTGCACGCCGGGGATGGCAAGCATGGTATCGATCGTCTCACCCTGGCCAAAATCGAGCGTAAAGACCGGACGGCCCTCGTCATCAACACGAACGTCGCGGGCACGGACCTCATCATCGTCCGAGACGCCGGCCAGCATCACGTCGATACCAGCAGGCTGGGCGAACGTATCGCGAATGAACGGCGTAAAGTCGTCTTCACCGCCCAAAACCAGCAGCGGCAAGAAGTCGCCAGCGGCGCACATACCCTGGACAATCTCGGCCTTAGCGCGGGCGATGTTCTCGCGGCTACCCAAAATGCCGATATGAGAGGTGCCAATCTTGCTCACGATGGCAAGGTTGGGATTGGCGGACTGGGACAGGCGCTCAATCTCGTGGAAATGGTTCATGCCCATCTC
>CATZIG010000056.1 GCA_958419975.1 uncultured Collinsella sp. | reverse complement strand
CATGGTGAGCGACCGTCGCGCCTCCACGCCTACGGCGGCGGCCGAATCGGTGGCGCCGGCTATGACGGAGTTGGCCGATGTGCTCGAGGCGCGCTATCAACGTCTGGGTGCTGCGATGGCATCGATGATTGGGTCGGCCCAGGTCGACCTGGAGATGCTCGATCAGCGCGGTCGCCGTGCCTGGGATACCTATACGGCTCGCTTGGGCGATGCGCTCGATGCGGCTGCGTGCCGCCCGTGCCTCAACGACCCAACGTTTATGGTTGAGCGTCGCGAGTCTGAGCTTGCCCTGACGGCCGATCGTTTGTCCGGCGCCATAACGCGTTCGGTTGGGGCATTCCGCTCCAACTTTGAGCGTCTGCCCGAGCGCTTGATCGCAAGCACCTCAGGACTCGATGGCAAGCGCCATGCGCTCACGCTCGCAAGCTCCCGCCTGGAGCATCAGGGGCGCACGATGCTTAACAAGCCAGCATCCGACCTGGGCCGTGCGGCAGCCTCGCTCGATGCCCTGTCGCCGCTCAAGGTGCTTGCCCGTGGTTATTCCATCGCGTACAGCGATGATGGGGTGGCCACGAGCGCCAAGACCTTTAAGCCCGGTGACGCCATTCGCGTGCGCATGGCAGACGGCAACGTGGCGGCAACGGTCGATACGGTCGAGTAGGCCGCGTTTCATAGCGATAAACCTTTAGGAAAGGAAACAGATATGGCAGAGAAGACCCCGGTCGAGCAGCTTACGTACAAGCAGGCTTCACAGGAGTTGGAGCTCATCATCCGCAGCTTGGAGTCGGGTGATATGGAGCTCGAGGAGTCGCTTGAGAGCTATACCCGCGGCGTCGAGCTCCTCAAGAGCCTGCGTACCCGCTTGTCCGATGCCGAGCAGAAGGTCTCGGTGCTCCTGAAGGACGTCGACGGCAACGACGTGCTCGCCGACGGCGAAGCCGCCAACACCGACGACAACCTTTCGTTCTAACCATCCCGACCAAATATAATTACCTTGGTCTGTGAGAAAGGAACCAACCATGTGTGATTGCATCTTCTGCAAAATTGCCAACCACGAGATCCCCTCGACCGTCGTCTACGAGGATGACCAGGTCATCGCGTTCGACGACCTCAATCCCCAGGCGCCGGTCCACACGCTCGTGATCCCCAAGAAGCACTACAGTGACATCGCCGATAACGTGCCCGCCGAGACCATGGGCGCCATGGCCCACGCCATCCAGGAGGTCGCCAAGGCCAAGGGTCTGGAGGACGGTTTCCGCGTCATCTCCAACAAGGGCGTCAACGCCGGTCAGACCGTCATGCACTTCCACATGCACGTCCTCGGCGGCAAGAACCTGGGCGAGAACCTCATCTGAGGACGCACGGCCCGTCGCCTTGGCTGCCTTTGGAGTAACCTATGCAGTTTTCTCAACTCGAATACCTTCAAGCGGTAGCGAACTACGGCGGCGTGCGCAAAGCGGCTCGCGCCGTTCACGTGAGCCCACAGGCTGTCTCGTCGGCAATTAAGAAACTGGAGTCTGAGTATCAGATCGTTTTGCTCAATCGATCGGCGGGGGAGGCTGTTTTGTCTCCGGCGGGCAGAGAATTTGCGCGTCGTGCACGCGTGATCCTGGCACAAGTCGACGATCTCAAAAAGTACACCCAATCGGGGAACGGTGGCGTTTCGCCCGACGGCCACTTTCGTCTTTACGTCCCCTGTCTTCACGGGCGGGGGCGTCTTTTTTCCGAAAACTGGTACGACTCGTTTGAAAGCTCGCACCCTCAGATTCACCTTGATGTGTGGCATCAGCCAACGGCTACATGCTTTGAATCACTTGTGCTTGGCATTTCGGATGCGGCCATCTCATTTGAGGAACCAAGGGACAGTGTCCTTTCTTCGAAATACTTGGGTGAAAAGGAGCTCAAGGTTCTTTCGTGCCCAGCGGGTCATCAATCTGTGGGTGCTATGACCGTTCGTGAGTTACTGGGCGGCAGGTTAGCTGTTCCCATTAATTTGTCGCCCTGTCTCAATGCGATCAATCAATGCCCCGAAGCTCAGCTGGTTAATTTCCGCTTCCGCGACGTCGAATACGGAAACAGAGCGCAGGCTGAGTTTCTTCAAGCCGGGGGATTGATATTGGGTTTTTCTGGCTCTTCTCTCGCATCAGATGGACTGGAAGTGAGCGAGTGTTCCATTGAAGGCTCGCATGACGTAGCCTTGCCCATCTACTTTTGCTATCGACAAAATGCCTGGACCGATCGACACCAGACGGTTTTTCTTCACCTATTGCGTCACCTTGCTTCGTGAGGCCATTTGGCCTCGTGGCGTCAAGTGAATGTTGACGCCTTGTAACACATGACTGACGGCTTTGCCCTCATGCTTTTCCAAGATTCCGATTTAGATTGTTGACTCTTGGAGGGCGGAGCATGAAAAACCGTACGGTTTTGCTTTATATGACGTTTGTTTTTCTGTCGAACTTCAGCACCATTTTGTATTTTCTGACGGTTTACCTTGAATTTGTCGGATTCTCGATGGTGGCGATTTCTAGCATGATGATTGCATATCAAGTGAGCAAGTTCATCCTTGAAGTTCCCACTGGCTATATTGCTGATAGGTTTGGACGAAAGACAAGCGGTCTCGTTGGCGTCGTGGGAATGCTTGGATACTACGCCGCCCTGCTTTTCGTCCGTTCTCCTCTGCTTTTAATCGGCGCGTTTGCTCTCAAGGGTTTTGCCGTTGCATGTGTGAGCGGATCCATAGAAGCAATTTACATTGACAGTGTCTCTCAGGACCAGCTCGTAAGACTTAATGTCGTTGAGCGATTTGTTTTCTATGCCTCTTATGCCATCTCCGCTTGTGCGGGCGGTTTCATTTCGTCTGTCGGTGCATATCTCATTGGTCTTTCGGCAGATATCATCGCAATGGTGTTGACGTTGGTTGTCGTTGTCTGCATTCCTGAGATGCGAAGAGGGGGCACTGCGGCGACACCTGAGCGTGGAATTAGCCCGAAGACGATCGGAGCCGCTATTGCGTACAATCGCATTCTTCGTTCGGCGTTCATCATGGACTGTTCTCAGGCGTTTGCTTTTGTCGCCCTGGAAGACTTTTTCTCACTGCTGCTTGCGGGTCGCGGAATGAATGCCGTCGCTTCGGGTGTGACCATTGCGGTCCAGCTCCTTGCCTCGGCCTCCATGGGGCTTATTGTGCCCAATGTGATTGCTCATGTCGACAAGGGCCGTTTTGCGCGTATTTGCGGCATTGTGCGCCTTTCCCTGACTGCCCTGTTTTTGATTCCCCTTACTCCGGCTAATTTGCTGCCCGTGTTCTATGTGCTGCAGACGGTTGCGTACTCGTTGTTTGCCCCAATCAAATACTCAGTTTTTCAAAATGCTGCCGATTCTTCGATGCGCTGTTCACTGATTTCGGTTCAAAGCCAGATGGTGGCGGTGGGTGCCGTTCTTTTCTATCTGCTCAACGCTGTGTTGAGTAGCGTTGCAGGCATTCGAGTCGTATTGCTTGTTGCGCTCGGGATTTCTTCCTTGGTGTATATCCCCGCGCTCTTTCGTCTTACAAGTCAAAGGCCGTGAGTATTTGGACATCGATAACTTATATATCAACGCAATAAACCCGAGCGCGAGGGCGTTTGGGTTTATTATTGAAACGTATGTAACCTGGCGGCGCCACACCGCCTGTTAGTAGGGAGACACATGAACGTTCTGGTCGTCAACGCAGGATCTTCGACCCTTAAGTATCAGGTCATCGATACCAAGTCCCACAAGGTGTCCGCAAAGGGCTCCTGCGAGCGCGTCTGCTTTACCGGCGGTACCTTCACCCACGCTGCCAACGGTTCCAAGAAGGTGACCGAGAACATCGAGTTCCCCGACCACAAGGTCGCCATCGAGGTCGTCCTGAAGGACCTCGAGGCCAACGGCGTCAAGATCGAGGGTATTGGTCACCGTATCGTTCAGGGCGGCTGGTACTTTGGTGATTCCTCCCTCGTCGACGAGGACGTCCTCGCCAAGATCCGCGAGGTTGCCCCGCTGGCGCCGCTGCACAACAACCCCGAGGCCAACGTTATCGAGTACTGCCTGGAGCAGTATCCCGATCTGCCCAACGTTACGGTCTACGACACCGCTTTTCACTTCAACATGCCCGAGGTTGCCAAGACCTACGCCCTTCCCAAGGATGTTTGCGACAAGCTGCACATCCGTAAGTACGGCGCCCACGGCACCAGCTATCGCTACATCTCCAAGAAGGTCGCCGAGATGACCAACGGCGAGGCCCGCAAGGTCGTCGTGTGCCACATCGGTTCCGGTGCCTCCCTGTGCGCCATCGAGGACGGCAAGTGCATGGATACCACCATGGGCCTCACCCCGCTCGACGGCGTCATGATGGGCACCCGCTGCGGCTCCATTGACCCGGCTACCGTGTGCTACCTGCAGCGCGAGGGTGGCTACACCTTCGACGAGGTCGACGAGATGATGAACAAGAAGTCCGGTCTTTTGGCTGTGACCGGTGGCAAGACCAACGACTGCCGCAACGTCGAGGAGCTCGCCGCCGCTGGCGACCCCGAGGCTCAGCTCGCCTTCGACATGTTCGTCTACAAGATTGCCGCCAAGGCTGCCGAGATGGCCACTTCCATGTGCGGCATGGACACGCTGGTCTTCACCGCCGGCATCGGTGAGCACGCTCCGGCCGTTCGCGCCGGCGTTGCCGACCGTCTGGCCTTTATGGGCGTCAAGATGGACCATGCCCGTAACGCCCTGCGTGGCGACGGCGCTTGGTGCCTGTCTGCCAAGGATTCCAAGGTCAAGATCTTTGTCATCCCCACGGACGAGGAGTTCATGATCGCTTCCGACGTCGAGCGCATCGTCAACGGCAAGTAATTGCAAGAGGGGAGGGGCTGGACGACCAAGTGCCGTTCAGCCCCTCTTTTGCGCTCGTTGGGCGATATGCCTGATAGTTATTTATTAAGTTGTGATAACTTCTTATTAACATGCGGCCGCCTTAAGGGGTCTGCGTCGACCGTATTGCACTGCAAAGGAGTCTCATGAACGTACTTGTTGTCAACGCCGGCAGCTCAAGCCTTAAATATCAGCTTTTGGATACCGATACCCGCGAGGTTTTCGCCAAGGGCAACTGCGAACGTATCGGTTCGGACATGGGCATCTTTGGCCACTCCGAGAACGGTGGCGCCAAGCAGACCGAGGAGGTCCCTTTCCCCGATCATCGCTCTGCTATCGCTCGCGTGCTCGAGGAGCTCGAGAAGACCGACCTTACGATTGATGGCATTGGCCATCGTATCGTTCAGGGCGGCTGGCACTTCGATGATTCCGCGGTCGTCGACGATGAGGTCATGGCTAAGATCCTTGAGGTGGCCCCGCTCGCTCCGCTGCACAATTACGGCGAGGCCGCGGCAATCGAATATTGCCGCGAGAAGTATCCTGAGCTGCCCAACGTGGCCGTCTTCGACACCTCGTTCCACATGACCATGCCCGAGGTCGCCTACACCTACGCGCTGCCCAAGGACGTGTGCGACAAGTACCACGTGCGCAAGTACGGCGCACACGGTACGAGCCACCGCTACGAGTGGATGATGGCCAAGGAGATCCTGGGCTCGCGCTGCCACCGTCTGCTTTCGTGCCATCTGGGCAACGGTGCTTCGCTTGCCGCCATTGAGGACGGCGTGTGCCGCGATACCACGATGGGCCTCACGCCGCTTGACGGCCTGATGATGGGCACCCGTTGTGGTTCCATTGACCCGGCCACCGTGTGCTACCTGCAGCGCGAGGGCGGCTACAGCTACCAGGAAGTCGACGACATGATGAACAAGCAGTCCGGCCTGCTTGCCATTTCGGGCATCTCCAACGACGCCCGCGACATCCGCACGCGCGCCTCCGAGGGAGATGAGCGCTGCCTGCTTGCCTTCGATATGTTTGCCTACAAGGCTATGCAGCAGGCCGGCTCCATGATCGCCTCCATGGCGGGCGTGGATACCATCACCTTTACCGCCGGCATCGGCGAGAACGACTGGTCGATTCGCAAGGCCTTCTGCGACTGCTTTGAGTGGCTGGGCGTGCGCATCGACAATAACAAGAACCGCGAGGCCGTGGGCAACGGCCCGCAGGTCATCAGCGCCGCCGGTTCCGCCGTCACGGTCATGGTCATCCCCACCGACGAGGAATACATGATCGCCCACGACGTCGAGCGTCTGACCAAGAACAACTAACGCTCGCATTTGCAAGTAAACGAAAGGCCTCCAGAGCAACAGCTCCGGAGGCCTTTTGCTAGCGGGCGGAAATTCCTGTCCCGAGGGGATATGTACGCTACTCAGCCATCTGAGCCTGGACGGCGGTGATGGCCACGACACCCACGATGTCGTCGGCAGAGCAGCCGCGCGACAGGTCGTTAACCGGCTTGGCGATGCCCTGCAGGATGGGGCCGTAAGCGTCGGCGCCAGCGAAGCGCTGGACCAGCTTGTAGCCGATGTTGCCGGCCTCGAGGTCGGGGAACACGAGCACGTTGGCCTTGCCGGCAACGGAGGAGCCGGGAGCCTTGAGCTGGGCGACGGTGGGGACAATGGCAGCATCGAGCTGCAGGTCGCCATCGATGGCGAGTTCGGGAGCCTTCTCCTTGCAGAACTTCACGGCCTCTTGGACCTTCTTGGCGACCTCGCCGCCGGCGGAACCCATGGTGGAGTAGGAGAGCATGGCCACGTGCGGCTCAACGTTGCCCATGAAGGTGGACCAGGAGTGGGCCGAGGCGATGGCGATTTCGGAGAGCTCGTCGGAGGACGGGTTGATGTTGAGGCCGCAGTCGGCGAAGATCAGCGTGCCGTCGGTGCCGAACTGCGGGGTGTCGGTGCACATCACGAAGAAGGCCGAGACCAGCTTGGTGCCCGGGGCGGTCTTGAGGATCTGAAGTGCAGGGCGCAGGGTGTCGGCGGTGGAGTGGCAGGCGCCGGAGACCAGGCCGTCGGCGTCGCCCATCTTGACCATCATGGTGCCAAAGTAGGTGGCGTCCATCACCTGGGCGCGAGCCTGCTCGATGGTAACGCCCTTCTTGGCGCGGAGCTCAGCAAACTTCTGCGCATACTCCTCGTGCTTCTCGGCATTGCGCGGGTCGATGACGGTAGCGCCGGGAACGTTGATCTCGTCGGGGTTGCCCAGGATGACGATCTTTGCCAGGCCCTCCTCGATGATTTTGGTGGCCGCGACGATAGTGCGCGGATCCTCGCCCTCGGGCAGGACGATCGTCTTAAGGTCGGCCTTGGCGGCAGACTTCATACGGTTTAGGAAATCGCTCATGTTACTCCTTACAAGCGTTTCGCTAAGCTCCAGGCACCCGGCTGTTCACGAATAAACCCGCTGCTAGCGGGTTTACCTTTCAATTATGTACGCCGCGGTGCTTGAGCTTTCCTTGTGTGGCAAGCTCATTATAGGACGCATTAGCGCTATAATCGCTCTGATAAATATGTCTCGAAGAATGTTCGAGAAAAGCCCAGCTAACGAGCCCGTGGCTTTTGACAAGGAGTATCGATGCAGATTACCTCAGGCCTGCCTGAAGGCTTTAACGCCGGCGCGTACGACATGATTGTCGTCGGTGCTGGATATGCCGGTGCCGTTTGCGCCCGCCGTCTTGCCGAGACCATCGGCTATCGTGTTGCCGTTTTGGAGCGCCGTAGCCACATTGCGGGCAATGCCTATGACTGCACTGACGAGGCCGGAATCCTGATTCACGAGTACGGTCCGCATATCTATCACACCTTTAACGAGCGCGTGCACAATTTCCTGTCGCGCTTTACCAAGTGGACGGATTATCAGCACAAGGTGCTCGCCAACATCAACGGTACCCTTATGCCCGTGCCCTTCAACCATGCGAGTCTCAAGCTCGCCTTTGGTGACGAGCGCGGCGAGGAGCTGTATCAGAAGCTCGTGGAGACCTTTGGCAAGGATGTCAAGGTGCCCATTATGGAGCTGCGTAAGAAGAACGACCCGGATCTTGCCGAGGTCGCCGATTACGTCTACGAGAACGTCTTTTTACATTACACCATGAAGCAGTGGGGCCAGACGCCCGATCAGATCGACCCCTCGATCACCGGCCGCGTTCCCGTCTTTGTGGGCGATGATGACCGCTACTTCCCGCAAGCTCCCTTCCAGGGCATGCCGCAGGAGGGCTACACGGCGCTCTTTGAGCACATGCTCGACCACGACCTGATCGACGTGTTCTGCGACGTGGACGCCCGTGACCTCTTTGAAATCGACGACACCACCGTCAAGATCGACGGCAAGGTCTATGGTGGCGAGATCGTCTACACCGGTCCACTCGACGAGCTGTTCAACCTCGACTTGGGTGCGTTGCCGTACCGCACGCTCGATATGAAGTTCGAGACGCTCGATATGGACCAGTTCCAGCCCGTGGGCACCGTCAACTACACCACGAGCGAGGACTACACGCGCATCACCGAGTTCAAGAACATGACCGGTCAGGTCCTGCCCGGCAAGACCACCATCATGAAGGAGTACTCCAAGGCCTATACGCCCGGCTCGGGCGAGACGCCGTACTACGCCATTCTTGAGCCCGAGAACCGTGAGCTCTATGAGCGCTATCTTGAGCGCGTCCAGAACCTGACGAACTTCCACCCGGTGGGTCGTCTGGCCGAGTATCGTTACTACGATATGGACGCCGTGACCAATTCCGCCCTCGATCTTTCGGATGAGATTATCGCCTGCCATGCATAAAGTCATAACATTCGGTATTCCCTCGTATAACGCCGCCAAGGACATGGACCATTGCATCACCTCCATCTTGGAGGGGAGCAATTACGCTACCGATATCGAGATTATCGTAGTGGACGACGGCTCCAAGGACGAGACGGCCGATAAGGCCGATGAGTGGGAGGCACGTTATCCTGGAATCATCCGCGCGGTGCACCAGGAGAATGGCGGTCACGGTATTGCCGTCCTTTCGGGTCTGCGCGAGGCGCAGGGCACCTACTACAAGGTTGTCGACTCGGACGACTGGCTTGACGGCGCTGCCCTTTCGACCATGCTGTCGATTCTGCGTGGCTTTGAGGAGCGCGACCAGCGCGTTGACCTGTTTATCTCGAACTACGTGTACGAGAAGGTTTACGAGGGCACGCATACCGCTATTGGCTACAAATTTGCCCTGCCGCGCAAAAAGATCTTTTCCTGGGATCAGATCGGTCATTTCCGCCTGGACCAGAACCTTCTCATGCACAGCCTGTGCTATCGCACGGATGTGCTGCGCGAGTCCAACCTTCCCATGCCGCCGCACACGTTCTATGTGGACAACATCTACGCCTACGTGCCGCTGCCGCGTTGCAAGACCATGTACTACGCCGACATCGACCTCTACCGCTACTTTATCGGTCGCGAGGGCCAGAGCGTCAACGAGGCAACGATGGTCAAGCGTCTGGACCAGCAGTTCCGTGTTACGCGTATCATGATGGAGTCGTACCACTTGTACAGCGATGTTGGGTCGTCGCGCCTGCGTTCGTACATGATGGGCTACTTCACCATGATGATGGCGATCTGCTCGGTGCTTACCAAGCTTTCCGAGGAAGATTGCGCCGACGAGCGCCTAAAGACGCTGTGGAATGATTTGAAGGCCTATGACGAGCGCATGTATCGTCGTGCCCGCTACGGCGTGGTCGGGTTCTTCACCAATCTGCGCGGTCGTGCCGGTGACAAAACCACACTCGGCCTATACCGTCTTGCCTCAAAGATCTTCAAATTCAACTAGCTGCTGAGTAATCGCTGCTGATAGGTTGACTGGGCCCCTTGGCCTTTAGTTTGCTACTGCGAACAGTCCTGCTCGCGCGGAACTTGTATCAAACTAAAGGCCAAGGGGCCTCTGCTATAAGAATCGATTGTCAGGTTATTTGAATTTGAAGATCTTCGAAGCGCGGTACACAGGGGCCTGGGCTGAAAAGAATTAGGTTGGAAGTCGGTCG
>CATZIG010000055.1 GCA_958419975.1 uncultured Collinsella sp. | reverse complement strand
CGGCCGTCGTCGTCAGAACTCCGCAAACTCGGGAGCGCCGACCTCAATCTCCTCACGCCCCGCCATAAGCTCGCGCATCTTGGCGCAAAACGGCTCCTGCTCCCCCGCCTTAAACACCAAATGAATCGTCACGGCATCCGCGTAATCGGTATCCGAAACCTTGGCACCCGAATCCTGCGCCAAACGAAGCACCTGCTCATACTGCGGATAGGCCACATGCACGTCAACCGGCACGACGCTTGTCATCTCGACAATCTGCCCGGCCTCCTGAGCAGCTGCCACCGCCGCCTGCGTCGCCGCGGTATAGGCGCGTACCAAGCCACCAGGCCCCAACAACGTGCCACCAAAATAGCGCGTCACTACGCAGCAAACATTTTTGAGCCCTGCACCGCGCAACACCTCGAGCGTCGGCATACCGCTCGTGCGGCTCGGCTCACCGTCATCGCTCTGGCGCTCGCGTCCATCGACCAAAATCCACGCGGGAACATTGTGTCGAGCGTCGTAATGACGCCTGCGAACCATCTCGATAAAGGCATTCGCCTCGTCCTCGGACTCAATATGGACCAGCTGGGCAATAAACCGGCTCTTGCGGTCCACAAACTCGCCCGAAGCCTCAATATTCGATTGCAGAGTAAAATAGCTGTCCAACAAAGCCCCTCAACAGAATAAAGCGCAGCAACAAACAGCCTCAATAATACGGCAAAGACAGCACCGTTGCCCTCGCCAACAAGAGCGGAAACGCCAATGATGCCGTCACCAACAGCGAGAACCCGTCAGCGCGAGCAAGGTGCCTTGAAAGACGAGGGCATTGACCTTATGGTCATGCCCGAAGGCTTGAAAGGCAGATTGCCGCGCTGACGGGTTCGCAGCGTCAACAAAGTGCCGAGTGGGCCTATAAGCCGGGTTCTGTCGTGAACGGTCATTTATCTTGTCTGCACGTTACCGTGCAGCTCCACGCACGCTACCCGAACGCGGACCGGGCCGGCCCATAGCGTTCCTATTCGCGCTTGCTCCGGATGGGGCTTGCCAAGCCGCCGTGTTGCCACGACGCTGGTGGTCTCTTACACCACCGTTTCAGCTTTTCCCTTTACGCCTTGCGGCGCAGGTGGGAGTCTTCTTTTCTGCGGCGCTTTCCGTCGGATCACTCCGCCCGGCCGTTAGCCGGCATCCCGCCCTCTGGAGCCCGGACTTTCCTCACGCGTGCTGCAAGCAGCACATCGCGCGACCGTCTGGCCCACTCAGCAGTGCAAGAGTGTAGCACACCGTTGCCGCAGGCAATGGCACAACACAAGCGTTCGACACGATAAACCAAGAACCGCGCTATGCAGTACAATAGGGGTGTCGATGGGCAACGTCGTCAGTCGAGACGCGACCGCGCTCCGCACCCCTCCGTCTACTCGGTGCGTTCCCGCCTCCTCCCCGAGGCGGGATGTCGGCATTTTTCATGCACCGACAACCCAATAGTCTGCGAACAGCCAGGGCAGCATTGCGCACGGGCAGCATCGCGTACCTCAGCAACAAATGCAAAAAGGGACCCGTCCATTGCGGACGGATCCCTTAAAACAAGTGATCGTCAAACCGATTTACTCGGCGTCGGTCTCCTCGTCCTTCTTCTCGGAAGGCAGCGGGGTAACCTCGATCTCGACGCCCAGAGTCTCAGCAGCGGACTTCATGGACAGGGAGATACGACGACGGTCGAGGTCGATCTCCATGACCTTGACCTGAACCTTGTCGCCCACGTGGGTGACCTGAGAAGGCTGATCGACGTGCTTGTTGGCCATCTCGGAGATGTGCACCAGGCCCTCGATGCCCTCGCCCAGGTCGACGAAAGCGCCGAACGGGACAAGCTTGGTCACAGTGCCCTCGACGATAGCGCCGACGGGGTACTTCTTGACCAGTGCGCGCCACGGATCCTCGGTGGTCTGCTTGAGACCCAGGGAGATGCGCTCGCGGTTGAGATCGACGTCGAGAACCTCGACCTCGACCTCCTGGCCGACCTTGACAACCTCGGAAGGATGGTTGACGTGGTTCCAGGAGAGCTCGGAGATGTGGATGAGGCCGTCGATACCGCCGAGGTCGACGAAAGCGCCGAAGTCGACGATGGAGGAAACGGTGCCCTGGAGACGCATGCCAGACTTGAGCTTGGACAGGATCTCGGAGCGCTCGGCCTTACGGGACTCCTCGAGCACGACGCGACGGGAGAGGACGACGTTGTTGCGGTTGCGGTCCATCTCGATGACGCGGGCCTCGATGCGGGTGCCCATGTAGGAGGTGAGGTCCTTGACGCGACGGAGGTCGACGAGGGAAGCGGGCAGGAAGCCACGCAGGCCGATGTCGAGGATCAGGCCGCCCTTGACAACCTCGATAACCTCGCCCTCGACGTTCTCGCCGGAGTTGAACTTCTCCTCGATGCGGTTCCAAGCACGCTCGTACTCGGCACGCTTCTTGGACAGGACCAGACGACCGTCCTTGTCCTCCTTCTGGAGAACCAGAGCCTCGATGGGATCACCGAGTGCAACGATGTCTGCAGGGTTAGCGTCCTTGCGGATGGACAGCTCGCGGACCGGGATAACGCCCTCGGACTTGAATCCGATGTCAACGAGCACCTCGTCATGCTCGATCTTAACGACAGTGCCGTTAACGAGATCGCCCTCATCAAAGTCGGTAATCGTACCGTCGATGAGGTTGTTCATCTCCTCCTCGTTGACATCGTCAAGAGAGAAAATGGACGAGTTCTGAATCTCACTCAAAGGTGGACCCCTTTCGAACTACGGGGCCCCGATTGCTAGGACCTACAGAAGGGTGCGACAAGCACACAACGTTTAGGAACACTCGGGAGCCGACAGATACTAATGTGACGCTTATGCAATCACGTTCGTATAGGTTACGGGGAAATGAGTTCGATTTCAAGCGTGAACTGCGATTTTTTACTCGTGTGGAGACTTTTTCGTAATCTTATGAACACACGTCTCCGCAACTTGACGATAACCGGCTAGGCATTCGGCTTTGGGGTAAAGTATCCGGAGCCAACGATTCTAGATCGATTTTTCGAGAAAGGTGCCCGCGTGCTCAAAGCAGTCGTTTTCGATATGGACGAGACGCTTCTCAGCATCAACCTCAACGCGTTCATCCTTCGCTATTTTAAGGATGTCTCTTCGATGCTCGCGGACATCGGGCGACGCAGTCGCGGTGGCACGATGGCACGCCTCGGCACCATCTTGGTCGACCTCAACGCCAACCGCCGCAGCGGCACGGATAATCGCACCAATCTTGAGTTTTACCAAGGAGAGGTTGAGCGCCGGTGCGGCATCTGCCTCTCGGACCCACTCATCTACGAGGCGTTTACCTACTACGATCGTGAAGTCCTGCCGTACAAGAACGACGATGTCATCAACGCCCACGCCATGCCCGGCGCACATGCCGCGCTTCAGGCCGTACAGGATGCAGGACTGCGTTGCGCGCTCTTCACCAACCCCAGCTTTCCGCAGGGGGCCATCGAGTGTCGCATGGGCTGGGGCGACCTGGCCGACGCCCCCTTTGAGCTCGTCACGCACATGGGAAACACCACCCGCTGCAAGCCCGATGCCACCTACTATCTAGAGCAGCTTCAGGTGATGGGGCTCGAGCCGCACGAGGTCCTCATGGTGGGCAACGACCCCAAGCGCGACTTCCCGTCTCCCGATTGCGGCATCCAAACCGCCTTTGTGGGCCAAGGAAAACCGGGACGCGCCACCTGGCGCGGAACCATGGAAGATTTCGCCCACGACTTTAACGCCGTAATCGAGGCCTTCTACGAGCACCAAGTAGCCCACGAACTGTCGTAGGACCCCTCGCTCCAAACCAAATATCGCCGCAAGTTGAGCACAAGTCAGCGAAAATGCCCCTAAGCGAGCAATGTGCCTTGAAAGAGGAGGGCATAGGCCTTCTGGCCATGCCCGACGATTGAAAGGCAGATTGCCGCTTAGGGGCGTTTGCAGCGTCGACTGGTTACGCGGTTTGGTAAAACCGCGTAACTAGCACACCTGGGTTTTGCCGATCATGATGTTGAGGATCTCGACGTCGGTATCTTTCATACCCACACGGCCCACATAGCCCATGCTGGCGATTGTCTGCTCGACGGTATCCTGGATGAGGCCCTCACCGGCACGGAAGCCGCGGCCCTGCATGGCCATATCGTGACCCAGAATCGCCGCATCGACGGCAGCGGAAATCTTGGCGGCACAGCTTGCCTTGGCGCCATCGCACACGATGCCGCCAACGTTACCGAGCGTGTTCGAGACCGTCGCACCAATCTGCTCGTGCGTGCCACCGCACAGCCAGGTAATCGCGGCGCCGGCACCGCATGCGGCGCAAATAGCGCCACAAAACGCCGAGAGCGCACCAATATAGCTCTTGATATGCACGGCGATAAGATCGGACAGCATCACGGCGCGCACCAGGCGCTCGTGGTCGCAGCGCAGGTACTCGGCATACTCCATGACGGGCAATGCGCAGGTAATGCCTTGATTGCCCGAGCCGCACACAATGGCGACCGGCAGCGCGCAGCCGTTCATGCGGGCGTCGGACCCGGCGGCCGCACGGGCACGGGCACGGCAGGCGACGTCATCGGCACGAGCACCCAGCAGCGTACGGCCCACCTCGGCGCCCCAAGCGTGCGCAAGGCCCTCGGCACTGATCGCGCCATTCAGCTCAATCTGACGCTCAACGGCAGCGCGGGCGTCCTCAATGTCGCCGTCCTCGATAAAGTCAATGATGGACTCAATCGACATGGGCGTGTCGGCCTTATCCGCCGCTCGCTCGGCCACCACACGCTCGGCGCAGGCGGCACACTCCCCCGCCGACTTGCCGCATACCGGAATACCGTCGAGCGTATGGCACGTGACGTTGGTGTGGTGGTCGGTAATCTCGACGACCGCGGTATGGCCCCCGGCCGTCGCAGTCACCTTGATGTAGAGGTTGGGCACACCCTCGACAAGCGATACATCGCAGTAGTCGGCGTCGGCGAGGAGCTCGGCCACACGTGCACGGTCTTCATCGTTAACGCTCTCAAGCACCTCGAGCGCGCTCTTGGCGTCGCCGCCCACGGCACCCAGCACGGCCGCGGCTTCAATACCGTGCATACCGCCCGAGTTGGGCACGGTCACGCTCTTGACGTTCTTGATGATGTTGCCCGAGCAGGCAACGTCCATGTGATCGGGTTCACAGGCGAGCGTCTGGCTCGCCAGCGCCGCTGCATAGGCAACGGCAATGGGCTCGGTGCAACCGAGTGCACAGACAAGCTCGCGGTTCAAAACATCGCAAAACGCGGCATCGCGAAGAGAATCGGCAGGCATAGGTATCTCCTACTTGTATAACGGACAGGGCTCTCAATAATAGTTAGCTCCTTTATTTGATAACAATGCATCAAAAACCGCAACCATGGTTCCGGCGGACGGCGCTCGAGCACAAATTGGCGGCATCATTCATGAGAAGCCGATCTTGTTGCATGCTAAAGCGTTTGACCAAAAAACGCCCGAGCGTTTACGCAAGAGTCGCGCTATCATGCAGTCGAACGCGGTAAACACCTTTAGCACTTGCGCCGCACAGACCAGAGAGGAACCATCCATGAAGATCGGTATCGGTAACGACCACGCCGCCGTCGAGCTCAAGAACATCATCTCCGAGCACCTAAAGGAGCGCGGCTGCGAGGTCGTGAACTTTGGCACCGACACCTCCGAGAGCTTTGACTACCCCATCGCCGGCTACAAGGTTGGTAAGGCCGTTGCCAACGGCGACGTCGACCTGGGCATCCTGATCTGCGGCACCGGCGTCGGGATCAGCCTGGCCGCCAATAAGGTCGAGGGGGTACGCGCCGTCGTGTGCTCCGAGCCCTTCAGCGCCAAGCTCTCCCGCATGCACAACAACACCAACGTGCTCGCCTTTGGCGCCCGCGTCGTGGGCTCCGAGCTCGCCAAGATGATTGTCGACGAGTGGCTCGACGCCGAGTTTGAGGGCGGTCGTCACGAGCGTCGCGTTAACCTCCTCAACGAGATCGACCACACGCGCGGCCTCAAGGTCGTCGACGAGGCCTAAAGACTTACAAAGCCATACGCTAACGCCAGCCCCCGCCCGGAAGAAACGTCCGGACGGGGGCTATTTAGTAGATTTGTGGGCATTTACCAAAAGTCTGCTGGAATAAAAAGAGTGCCGCGGATGGAGTTCCGCGGCGCCCAAGCCACACGCTAACAGCTTTAAGGAGTCAAAGCTGGTTTAGCCAAAGAAGCGGTTGATCTCGATCTCGGCGTTCTCCAGGCAGTCGGAGCCGTGGATCACGTTGGCGTTGACATCGACAGCGAAGTCGCCGCGAATGGTGCCGGGGGCAGCATCAAGCGGGTTGGTAGCGCCCATAAGGGTGCGCATCTTGGAGACAGCGGAGAGACCGGAAACGACCATCTTGACGACCGGACCGCTCGTCATAAAGTCGCAGAGACCACCAAAGAAGGGCTTGTCGGCCAGATGGGCGTAGTGCTCCTCGACGGTAGCGCGCTCGAGCGTGGTCATCTCCATGCGCTCGATGACAAGACCGCTGCGCTCAATGCGAGCAACGATCTCGCCGATCTTACGGTCGCGCACGGCGTCGGGCTTAATCATGATGAAGGTCTTCTCGATAGCCATAAGGTAGCCTTTCAAGTAGGTTCGCGCGTGCCCAAGTCCCATTCCGGCACCCGCCTGGACTGCATCGTAACAGAGTTTTAGCTGCAGTTAAACAAAAAGCTGTTTATTGAAACGCTGCAATTTATTAAAGCGCTCCATATGTGTCACTTCTGTTTCGAAGCCCGATTAGAGTACCATCCGACCGCCCATCAACCGCATCGAACAGAGCAGACGGTCGGTTGCCACCCGCGAACGTATCCCCTTCACAACCTGCCCAAAGGTCCTACAGAAGTTCTCGACAAGCCCCTCCCCCTTAGCAACAAAATACGGACGCCCACATCAGCAGGCGCCCGTAAAGCGAAAACGATTTATCAATAAATGGACAATACGGCTTCAGCCAAACCTCTACTTTGCCCCGTGACCCATCTCGACGACCTTGGTCAGCGACCCAAACACGCCCTCGTCGGCCACGAGCTGCGCCTCGGCACGCTGCAGCTGCGCGGCAACGGCGGCAGGAGCGGTGCCGCCCTCGGTCGTGCGCGCGGCGACAATCGACGGGATGTCGAGCGCCTCGGTAATGTCGCGCTCAAAGAGCGGGCTTGCCTCCTGGAACACCTCAAACGGCAGGTCCTCAAGATTACAGCCGCGCTTCTCGCACATCAGGACCAGATGCCCCACCACGGCATGTGCCTCGCGGAACGGCAGGCCACGCTTGGCCAGGTAATCGGCAACATCGGTGGCGGCAAGGTGTCCCACGCCGCACTCGCGCGCCATGGCATCCTCGTTGACGGTCCAAGTCGAAATCATTCCGGCCATAACGGACAGGCACTGCATGAGCGTATGGGCGGTATCGAGCGCGCCCTCCTTGTCCTCCTGCAAGTCCTTGTTATAGGCGAGCGGCAAGCCCTTCATGGTCACGAGCAACTGCACCAGGTTGCCGTACACACGACCGCTCTTGCCGCGGATAAGCTCGGCAAAGTCGGGGTTCTTCTTCTGCGGCATGATAGACGAGCCGGTGGAGTAAGAGTCTGAAAGCGTGATAAAGCCAAATTCGGAGCTCGACCACAGCACGATCTCCTCGGAAAGACGCGACAGGTGCATGGCCATGACGGAGCCGGCGTAATGCAGGTCGAGCAGGAAATCACGGTCGGAAACCGCATCGAGCGAGTTGGGAATCACGCCCGCAAAGCCAAGATCGGCAGCCGTCATCTGGCGATCGAGCGGATAGCTCGTACCGGCAAGCGCGGCAGCACCCAGTGGACAGTTGTCGGCGGCATCAAAGGCGGCCTTCAGGCGCGTAAAGTCACGCGCGAACATCCAGGAATATGCCAGCAGATGATGCGACAGCAGCACGGGCTGAGCGTGCTGCATATGCGTGTAGCCCGGCAGAATCACCTTGTCGTACTTCTTGGCCGCATCCACCAGCACATGGCGCAGCTCAAGATTGGCCTCCATGAGCTCCTTGGCAAGCGCCTTGACGCCCAGGCGCGTATCGGTCGCCACCTGGTCGTTGCGCGAACGCCCGGTATGCAAGCGCTTACCGGCCTCACCGATGCGACGCGTCAGCTCGCTCTCGATGGACATATGAATGTCCTCGTCGTTGATATCGAAGGTGAAGTTGCCGGCATCGATATCCTGCTCGATTCCGGTCAGGCCCTCGGCAATCGCCTGCTCGTCCTCGGCACTGATGATGCCCTGGGCGGCCAGCATCTTGGCATGTGCCTTAGAGCCGGCGATATCCTGCTTATAGAGATGCTTGTCGACCGGCAACGACGCACCAAACTCCTGCGTGACCTCGGCCACGCCCGCCTCAAAACGACCGCCCCAAAGAGCCATGGAACCGTCTCCTTTCTCCAAATACCAAAACAAGCGCCCAAAGCAATGCGCCCTGTCGCTAAAGCGATTTATCAACCGCTAGTTTTACACACTCCCTGCCGCGCGCGGGGCCAAGTGGCTAATTTGCAAAGAAGTGACGCACCATGCACTTGGCGCCCAACGTCTCCCTCCGGATGTTGCCCTGCGAACCGTCAATCCAAGCCTTCAGGCTCATAGGGACGTCCTCGACCTTTGCAGCATCGAGCTCGGGCGCGAGGGCAAGTAAAGCATGCACGACAGCATTGAACATAATGGATACTCCTCATATATATAGGCGCAGAGCCGCCAAATTGATAGAAGGAGCCCCGCCGGACAACCCCGGCGGGGCTCGGACTCAGCCGCAGTCGCGGCGTCATATATGCGGGCGGAACGTAGGGGCCACCGATGTTAAGAAGTGTCAGCAAGCATAACGAAAGGTAGGGACCCCATGCGCCCGTTATGTATCACGCGGATGGGCCGCGCGGATACCAAGGAAAGGAAGACTTAAGCCTGGGCAGCGGCAGAGCTGGGGCCCTGGACCTTAGCCCACGTCTTGAGCGACAGCGTATCGATCTCGATAAAGCCGGCGCTGGCCTTCTCGTCAAACGTGGTGTCGCGGTCGTAGGTAGCCAGGCCGTAGTCATACAGGCTAAACGGGCTCTTGCGGCCGACGACATGGCAGTTGCCCTTAAAGAACTTCAGACGGACGGTGCCGGTCACGAACTTCTGGGTATCGGCCATAAAGGCGTCGAGCGCGTTTTTGAGCGGGCTGTACCACTGGCCGTTATACACGGCGGTGGCCCAATCCTGCTCGAGCTTAATCTTAGTCTTGAGCAGGTCGCCCTCGACGCAGATGTCCTCGAGCGCCTTGTGGGCGGTGATGAGCGTCAGGGCGCCGGGAACCTCGTAGCACTCGCGGCTCTTGAGGCCCACCAGACGATCCTCGACCAGGTCGAGACGGCCAAAGCCGTTGTCGCCGGAGATCTTGTTGAGCGCGATGACGATCTCGGAGAGCTTCATCTTCTTACCGTCGACGGCGACGGGCTTGCCGGCCTCAAACTCAATCTCGGTATACGTCGGGGTGTCGGGCGTGTCCTCGGGATTCTTGGTCATAACCCAGGCGTCGTCGAGCGGCTCGTTCCAGGGATCTTCCAGGTGGCCGCACTCGATGGCACGACCCCACAGGTTGTCGTCGATGGAATAGGGGTTGTCGTTGGCACCCTCGGGAACGGGCACGTTGTGGGCGTGGGCGTAGGCGACCTCGTCGGGACGGCACTTCAGATCCCACTCGCGAACCGGGGCGATAACCTTGAGCTCAGGGTCGAGGGCCTTGACGGCGGCCTCAAAACGGACCTGGTCGTTGCCCTTGCCGGTGCAGCCGTGGGCGACGTAGGTCGCGCCAAACTCGTGAGCGACCTCGACAAGTTTCTTGGCGAGCAGCGGGCGAGACAGGGCGGAGAGCAGCGGGTACTTGTTCTCGTACATGGAGTTTGCGGCGATGGCCTTGGTCAGG